>CAZARO010000038.1:0-12962 GCA_964487165.1 uncultured Solibacteraceae bacterium
GAAACGCCCACTGTTCCTTCCAGGGAGCGCCGGAATCGATCCAGCGCTTGACGGTCGCGATCTGCGCGGGCGTGAGAGTCTTGTGCGCCTCGGCTGGAGGCATGCGGAAGCTGGCATCGCCGGAGCTGATGCGCTGGTAGACCAGGCTCTCGGCGGACTTGCCGGGCACGATAGGCGTGCCGTCGGCTAGAGATGCGAGCGCCGAATCGCGCCGGTCGAGCCGCAGGCCAGCTTGTCGCGATTCGCTATCGGGGCCGTGGCACTGGAAGCAGTTGTCGGAGAGGATGGGGCGGATTTCCCGCTGAAAATCGACGTTTTGCGCAAGTAGAAGACGTGCCGCGCAGAGCGTCATGGCTCCGGCAGCGATGCGGCGATCGAACAAGTCACCCTCCCTCGGAAGTACTGGGTACAGTATATCGCTGCGGCGGGGGAATGGGGCCAAGTACTTGATCGGGGGCAATGATATATCCTCGAAGGATGAGCCCCCGCATCACGATCGAGCCAGGCAAACGCTCCGGCCAGCCGTGCATCCGCGGGCTGCGAATCACGGTGTGGGACGTGCTGAATTGGCTCGCCGCCGGCATGACAGAACAGCAAATCCTCGACGATTACCCGGAGCTGGAAGCGGACGATTTCCGCGCGGTTTACGAGTTTGCCGGTCCAACGGAGATAGGTGGGAATTAGCGGAAGAAGGAAGAAGGGTAATGGAGGATAATGAATCGCGCCTGTGACTTCACCGGCCACGCCAGGGGCCGCTTCAGCATCCTTCAGTACCCTCTTACACACCGAACGGAAAATGCTCTCTGCTTCTCCCCACCGCTTTGACGAAAGAGAGCCTGCGAGCCTCGCGCGAAGTTGTAATACCATCCACTCGCCGGATCGGTCTCCGATGCCGTCCAGTAGAATCCGTGGGCTTCCAATCGTGCATACTGGGCATCGTCGGAACGGCCACCGCCGAGCACGGCATCGAATCCCGAGTTGCCTCCGGCCAGGAGCGCCTTGTACGCCGATGCGCCCTTGTCATCGGAATCCTCGTTGATGCCACCATAGTGCTTCGCCATCCGCCGCCATTCGTCGTCCGTCGGCAGACGCCATCCATCTCCCAAGGATTGACAGGCTCGCCGCGCCGACTCCCAGGTGTACAAACGGCCGTACCGGCGGCAGTTGAGTTTGGCGTCTTCGTAGCAGTAGGAGGGCGCGGTGTCGACATCCAGATTGCGCGTGGTCCACTGTTTGCCGTCGTCCATGCGCTTGGAGGAAACATGCTCCAAGGCGCCGCCAACGGGTCCGAATGTCAAACAGACCACGACCGCTACGGCACACAGCGGAATCGGTTTGGCCCGGTGAACGACGCAACGCATGCAACCCTCCATTGACGAACCATTCTACCTTCGAGGCCTTCATGCGACAATGCGGGCATGGGGCGCCGAGGCGTGTTTCTTGATTTGGCCGGTACGCTGGTTGACCCGTTGAAGCCCAACCGACTGGATGAGATCGCATTGATTCCTGGCGCCGCTGAGGCGGTGGCGCGGCTTTCCGCGGCGGGCTTCGTCTGTCCGGTGGTAACGGTGCAGAGTCGCATCGCGAAGGGGCTGTGGTCGATGCCGGAATTCGAGCGCTGGTTCGCAGATTTTGCAGCCAGCCTGGCGGCGGAGGGGGCCCACCTCGCCGGCCCGTATGTATGCCCTCACCGCCTTGCCGACCCGTGTTCCTGCAAGAAACCGAATACCTTACTTTACGAGCGCGCGGCGGCCGACCACCAACTGGTTCCGGCGGACAGCTTCGTAATCGGCGATTCTCCGGAGGATGTCCGCGCCGCCAAGCTCCTCGGGGCGCGTGGCTGCCTGGTTCGCACCGGCTGGGCGGCCGATCCCCAGGTGGTCGAAGCCGCCGCATCAGATGCCAGCATCATCGTTGACTCGCTCGCCGAAGCGGCGGATTGGATCTTGAGTCGGTAAGTGTTTACGTGAGCTCTTGCAGGTAGATGACGTCCGTGTCGGGCAACCAGTTCATAGCTTCCGGCGCCTGGCCGGCGCGCGCCGGCGCCGCGGCACATCGTCCGGGCTGACCTGGCAGGCCTTCAGGACGGCAAGCCAATTCCCCTTACTCGGGAGCCGCTTCGCCTTGAGTGTGGCAATCATGGTCGGATCATCCCACTGCGTCCGCGAGCGCGTCAACCGCGGGTGCGCGACAACAGCACTCAATCTCGGCGTAGTCCTTTCGAAGTTCTGAATCCGTGGGAATCCGTGTCCATCCGTGGCCTATTGCCTTATGTTCGCCAAGAAGAATGGGCCACGGATGGACACGGATTCACACCGATAAATATCCCGCAGCGACATGGCTGGCATACTGGGTACGCTCAGATTCTTGCTGTTTTCAACCGCGTTTTACGGTATCTGAAACACGATGCGCGGCATACTGCTGGCCGCGTCCCAAACGCGTTCCACCGCCGAGAGCGGAAACATCTCAGTCGCGATTTCAAATCCGCCCGGCACCGCTGCCTGCAGCAATTCGCCGATCGACGTCAGCAGGCGGTCCATCGGGATGCTTCCGATGCCGCTCCCCATGAGCGCGATCGCCGAAGAGCGCAAAGCCGCGCCCGGCAGCGTAATATTCGGTGCGCTCACGGAGCCGATATGTACGAATCGGATGGGTACCACATCTTTTCCCGCCTTTGCCCCGGCAGTAAGAATCCGTTCGGCGCTTGGCCCCCAGAGGTAATCCAGTACGACATCGATTCCATCGCCGCTGAATTGCTCCAGTAAAGCATCCTCAAACAGCTCGCCCGCGTCGCCGAGAGGGATGGTCACATCGGCCCCCAGTCTGGACACCGCTTTCAGGGCTTCCGCGTTTCGGCCGGTCGCCACCACCTTGCGTGCTCCCATATATTTGGCGATCTGAACGGCCAGCCGGCCCGCGGTGCCCGTTGCGCCGTTTACAAGGACGGTTTCTCCAACCGCAAGCCTGGCGCGTTCCCTGAATGCAGCCCATGCCGACATGCCGGGATTGGCGATGGCAGCGGCGGTCACATCGTCCAGATCGCCGGGCAGCGGAATACATTGCGCAGGCCGAATTACGGTCTTCTCCGACATGCTACCGAACGGAGCTCGCGGAAGCACAAAATAGATGCGGCGGCCATCGTCGAGGCGGCCCACCCCGTCAATCCCCACAACGAACGGCGGTTGGCCGGACGAGCTATAGTGCGTGCCGGATGCCCTGCTTTTGACCACGTTACTGAGCGCGGCGGCGCTGACCGTGATCTGAACTTCTCCATTCTCCGGGACCGGCTCCGGGAAATCTCCATAGACGGGCGTTTTGCCCGCTTCCCCTACGATGGCGGCTTTCATGTTTTTTTGCTCTCGCCTGCTAATATGTGTATGATACACATATTATGGTAAGGCCGTCAATGAAAGGCGCGTCATGAAGAAAGAAATTCTTGAGCTTCACCACACCCTTGTCGATCTGGTGGGCCTCATGAACCGGCCGCAGCGCGACAGTGCGCTCCTGCAGGAAGCCGGAGTTTCGCTCGACCGGGCCCTGTTTCCGCTCCTGATCGTAATTGAGCGCAAGGGACCTATCGGGGTAGTGGAATTGGCCGAGTTAGCCGGCAGGGATTACACCACCGTAAGCCGGCAAATCGCCAAGCTCGAAGACCTCGGCCTGATCGAGCGGCATCTTTCGAAAACCGATAGCCGGATACGTGAAGCCGCAATCACTGCCAAAGGTAAGAAGATGACCGGCGCCATCGATGCCGCTCGCGAACGGATGGCGGCGGTACTGTTTGCGAAGTGGAGTAAACGCGATCTAAAGGATCTGGCGCGCCTGATGCGCCGGTTTGCCGATGATCTTCAGTCCCTGCCAGCTCGGCCTCGTTACTGAATCAGGAATTCCAGGCACTCGTGCGCGGAGTGGAGCGTCACGGGGTGCGCCATCACGGCGATCAGCGCGCCCGTCAACAGCAGGCCAGCGCTGGCAGTCAGGATCGGCTCGCGATGCGAGCGCCGGGCGGTGGAGCGCGCGGGGCGCAGCAGGCGGTCGACGCGTTCGGAGAGATCGGCGCCATCGGCCATCAGCGAAGTGGCCAGCGCGGGCGTCGACGCCGCGGAACCCAGGCGTGCCACGCGGACCAGCGCGGCCGCCAGCGAAAGGGAACGGCGCGTCTTTCCGGCAGCCGCGCGATCGTCAGCCGCCCATTCCGAGATCCTTGCCCATGCCCGTTCCAGATTGCGAAAGCCGGAGGCGAAGGGCAGGATGCCCGGCGCCAGCAGCACCAGCAGCCGCTTGAAGTTGTCGTGCGACGTACCATGCGCCCGCTCATGCCGCACCACCGCCGAGAGTTGCTCGGCGGAAAGCGCCGCCACCACGCCGCGGGAGATCACCATGCGCGGCCGAAGCACACCGGCGAGCATCACGCAGGGCGCGGTGCCTTCAATCACCCAGGCGGCCTTGCGTTCGCCGGGCAAACGCATCTCACGGCTCTGGCGGCGGCACTGGCGAATGTGCCGCAGCGAACGTGCCAGGGCGCGAGTGGCGCGCGCGGTGGAGCATCCCCAAAGAACGAGGCCCATGAGCGCCGCGGCCAGACAGGCCGGGCCCATCGGTTCGGGAGCGCCTTTCGGCTCGAGATACAAATAACTCGGGGTACACAGCCCGGCCACCACGAAGAGCGCGAAGGCCGCCGGAAACAGGCGCAGCGCCAGCAGCAACCGCGCGCCATGCACCGGCGCCATCCGGCTGGCGAAGTGGACAGCGCGGGAGGCCGCGGCGGAAACCGCTAGTCCCAGGGCCGCATGCACCAGGAAAAACGCCGCCAGGCAGAGGCATACCAGGCGCGCCAAATAGGGGAGATTCATGACTTCCTCCGTTGGCCGAGCTCCTTGCGCTTCACGCGGATTTTTCGTTCCAGCTCATCCAGCAGCGCTTCGTCCTTCTGTCCGACCGCCTCTACCAGGCAGGAAATCAACATCTCGCCGGCGGCGTGCGGGCCGTTCAGGAATCCGGCCACGAAATCGCCGGCCCGCTTCTCCTCCCATTCGAGGCGCGTCTGGCGGGTGGAATAGAGAAAGGCGCGCTCGGATTTGTGACGGCTCAGCAGGCCCTTCTTATATAAGCGGTCGAGCGTGGTCATCACGGTGGTGTAGGCTAGAGGCCGGCCCAGCTTTTCCACTACGTCGTGAACGTTGCTTTCGCCCTGTTCCCAGAGGATTTCCATGACGGCAATTTCCAAGGGGCCTAATGGCGGCGGATTGCCTCGATGGTCGAATATGCTGCGTTTCAGGAGACCCATCATGCTAGCCAGCTATAATACCAGACGCCGGTCGCCTTCGCGGCGGGTGATGTGCTCGCGGTCCAGGTATTCCAACAAGGGGATGGCGTATTTGCGCGAGATTCCGGTCCACTCCTTGAACTCGCCCACGCCGAAATGCTGCGATTTCCGCGGCAACAGAATCTGGCGCAGGCGTTCGATGGCGCTCGCGTGAAGCACCAGGTCTTCGTTGATGCGCAGAAGGCGTTTCTGCCGCACCAGAATCTCCAGCAGGGTACGCGCGCGCCGGTTTTCCACGCCCGATTTCGCCAGCGCCTCGGCCAGCGAGGGCGCCGCCAGTCCGGCCGTTTCGAAAGTGCGTTCGATGGCCGCGCGCGCCCGCTCTTCGTCCTCCTGCAATACCACCGTGTGGCTGCGCAGGCGGACGGTCTCGCCTTCCACTGCGATCTCCGCGGCTCCGGCAAGCAGGGCGTCGAGCAGGAATATTGGAACGCGCGGCATCTCGCGGGCGCGCAGGTCCTGTTTGGCGATTCCCGCGGCCAGCGGATTTTCGCGATGGAAGGCGCGCACCGCGGCCACCAGTTGGCCGCGCGCTGAGCGGAACCAGCCCGGATCCACGTACCAGGAATCTGCCACGGCCAGCAGCGATGCGCGTGATGCGGCCGCCGCGAGATTGGCTTCGGTCCATCCGGTGCGCGCCACCAATTCCGGGACGCCGGCGCCGAACCCGGCTTCGCGCACCAACAGGGCGACGCGCGCCGCGTCATCGGATTCGGTCAGCAAGGCCAGCCGTTCGGCGGCGCCGGTGGAACGGAGGCTGGCGGGAAGGTCGAGCACCACGCCGCCGCCGATGGTAATCACCGGCGAGAACATGCGGATGATGAAGCGGTCGCCGGGCAGCAGCAGCGCCGCCTGTTTGAGCACCAGCCGCGCATACCCCGCGGCTCCCGGTTGGAGCACGGTGGCGCCGCCGAGCAGGCGCACTTCCGCCCCGATTTCCGCCGTCCCGGCATGAAAATGGACCGGCGCGCGATGCTTCAGTGGTTTGGCCGAAGGCAGCAACTGCAGGCGGCAATCCACCCGCGTCACGGCGCGAAATCGCCCCGGCTCGGAAAGCACGTCGCCGCGCGCCATCTCCGCTGGCTCGATATCGGGCAGGTTGACGGCGGTGCGCTGGCCGGCCACGGCGCGTTCGGCGGGTTCGCCATGCACCTCCACTCCGCGTACGCGCAACAGGCGCTCGCGCGGATACAGCTCGACGGTCTGCTCCTTCGCGACCGAGCCCGAAATCAGCGTGCCGGTGGCCACCGTGCCGAAGCCTTTCACGGAAAAGACGCGGTCGATGGGCAGGCGGAAATGGCCGGCGGAATTTTTCTCCGGGACCGCATCTGCCGCGCGCGCCAGTTCACCGCGCAACTCCTCCAGGCCGGCGCCGGTGAGCGAACTGACGGGAACGATGGCCGCGCCCTCCAGGAAGGAGCCCTCGACCATCTCTTCCACCTCCAGCCGCACCAGGCTCAAAATATCGGCGTCGACCAGGTCGGCCTTGGTGAGCGCGATCACGCCGCGCCCGATCCCCAGCAGGCGGCAGATATCGAAATGTTCGCGCGTCTGTGGCTTGATGGACTCGTCGGCCGCCACGACGAACAGCACCAGGTCGATACCGCCGACTCCCGCCAGCATGTTCTTGATGAACCGCTCGTGCCCGGGCACGTCGACGAAGCCGAGCCGCAGGCCGGGCGTGAGCTGCAGGTGGGCGAACCCCAGGTCAATGGTGATGCCGCGGCGCTTTTCCTCCTCCAGACGGTCGGCGTCGATGCCGGTGAGGGCTTTGACCAGCGCGGTCTTGCCGTGGTCGATATGGCCGGCGGTTCCGACGATGACGTGTTTCATGTACACTTGTAACAGTGTAAAGGTGATAGTCGTAACGTTGCTGGCCCTTGTGGCCGGCTGCCTGGCATACCAGGTGCTCACAATTGTCGCGGCGATTCGGTATCGCTGTGTGCGCACGCCGCGTTTGGGCGTGGCGCCGCCCATCAGCCTTCTCAAACCGCTGGCCGGAGCGGAAGAGGAGCTGGAAGAAAACCTGCGTTCTTTTTTCGAGCAGGATTACCCCAAGTTTGAGATCCTTTTCGCGGTACGCAGCGCGGCCGACCCGGCCATCCCGGTGGTGGAACGGCTACAGGCGCGGTATCCGGACGTGCCCTCGCGCCTCATGGTGACGGGCGAGCCTCCCTACGCCAACGCCAAAGTCTACAGCCTCGATTGCATGTTGGAAGCGGCCAGCTATGACTTGGTGGTGATGGCCGACAGCGACATCCGCGTGACGCCCGGCATGCTTTCCTCGCTAGCCGCCGAGTTCGCGGACGAAAAGCTCGGCATGGCGACGTGCCCCTACCGCGTGGTGCCGGGCCGCAGTTTCTGGTCGATGCTGGAGGCTGTCGGGCTGAATACGGAATTCCTCGCGGGAGTGCTGGTGGCGCGCATGCTGGATGGCATGAAATTCGCGCTCGGCCCCACCATTGCGGCGCGGCGCGAAACGCTGCGGCGAATCGGCGGGTTCGACGCGGTGAAGGACTACCTGGCGGAAGATTTCGTGCTGGGGAGACTGGCCGCGGAGCACGGGTTTGGGGTGATTCTCTCGTCTTACGTGATCGACCACTACATCGGCGCGCAATCGTTCGGCGCCAACTTGCGGCACAGGCTGCGCTGGAGCCGCAGCGCGCGCCGCTCGCGGCCGTGGGGTTATTGGGGCCAGATTTTCACCCACGCGCTGCCGCCGGCGATGCTGCTGTGCGCCATCAGTCCCGCCTGGTGGCCGGTACTGGCGTGTACCGTAGTATTGCGCGCCGCGGCCGTCTGGGCCACCGCCGGTCACGTGCTGCGCGATCCGCTCACGCGCCGGCAATGGTGGCTGGTGCCGCTGCAGGATATGATCGATCTGCTGGTCTGGTGCGCCGGCTTTTTCGGGAATACCATTCTGTGGCGCGGACGCCGGTACTGGCTGCTGCCCGACGGACGGTTTGAGCCGGTGGAGGAACCCGCCCGCACCGCAGCCTCTACTTCTGCACTGTCACTGTCACGCTGGCGGACGCGTCCGGATCCGCGAAGCTGATGGCCGTTACGGTATCCGTCATGGTTTGGGGCGTCAGGTTCGCGGGCGGCCGATAGTTCCCGTTCGCATCGATGGTGCCGTACTGCGCCGTCCAGCGCACCGCCGTGTTGGGGGTCCCGGTCACCGTGGCGATGAATTGCGTGGCCTGCCCCGCGGAGAGACTGGTGGCGCCGGAAGCGATCGTCACCACAGGCAGCACCTGCATCAGCACGGTCACTCGCCCAAGACTCGCCAAAGCCACTCCCACGCCGGCGATCTCGATGGCATAGCGAGCGCCCGCCGTCACGGGAAATTGCAGCGAGACATTGGCGGCGGGATTCGATAAATTCGTCGCGCACCCCATCTCACCTCCCAGCTTGCCATTCTCATACGGATAGGCCGTCAGCACTCCCGGAGCGCCGCCCGTGACGCTGCTCACGTCGATCTGCTGGCTTGCCGTGGCAGTGTAAACAAACCATCCGGTACTCAGGTCCATCCTGCCGGTACAGCTATGCACCGGATCGGCCGGGTTGGAGGTGAGGTCGTTAAATGCGCCCGCGCGATAGTAAGGCAGGGAAGGAATCGCGGGCGCGCTCGCAAGCTCGTCGAAAGCATTAGCGGCCACCGCCAGAGTAGTCTGCGCGATGTTCACGGTCCTGTCCTGAATGTTGATCTGTAAGTTACGGGCCGAACCGGAGAAATTCGTGCCCACGGTGAAATATAACGTGCCGGGTCCCACGCCGGCAGCCGGACTCTGTATCCGCACGTAGGGCACCGACTGCGCGGACGAGGCTGCCCATGCGCAGCCGGGCGCGGTATCCACAGTAATAGAATACAATTGCCCGCCGGTTCCGGCCATGGTAAAGGTTGGGGGCGAGACGGAGTACGCGCACTCAGTGGCGCCGGGAGTAAGATTGACCCGCCACGCGCCCCTGCCATAAGTGAACGCATAGAGATACTTAGTGGCGCCGTTCTTATCGATCTGCAGACTTTCCGTAACTACCGCCGGAAGGGAGCTGTCTCTCGCCCAGGTGACACCGGAGTCGAAGCTTACGAAAACGCCCAGGTCGGTGCCGATATATAGAGTGGAAGCGCGATCGGGATCGATTAACAGAACATGCACTGGGATATCGGGGAGGTTCGAGCCCGGGCGCACCTGCCAGGTGTTGCCGTTATCTGCCGAAACATACAACTGATTGTCCGTTGCCTGGCCCCGAAAGGTCGCATAAGTCGCATAAATGCGGCCGGGCTGGGTAGTGTCGAATGTGATTCCCGAAACGTAACCGGCGCGCGGCTGGCTCGAAGTCCAGGTATTTCCCGCCGGACTTATGCTGCCATTGTAAATCGTGCCTGTCCAGTCGCCGTAGATGACTTGATTCGAGTTGTTCGGGTTGATCGCGATGGCGGAGATGGAAGCGCCGGTATTGGGGCCGGCGGCTTTCCAGGTTTGTGCGCCGTCGGTGCTTTGCCATAACTGATAACCACCGATATAAAGGGTCTGCGTATGGTTGGGATCGAGGGCGAAGTAAGTCACGAACGGAAAATCGGCGGCCGGTTCGGTGATTCCCGTAACGGAGAGCGCGTAGGTATCAGAGCCATCCGTGGTTCTCGCGAACCCCAGACCTTCATACTCGAAGTACATGACGTTGGGGTCCAGCGGATCGAATGCCGACATGCCGCCGTCCCCCCCATAGACCATCGCCCAATTGCTGGTGGATGCGGGAGAGCCCAGAAATGTCGCGGTATCTTGCGAGCCGCCCAGATAGAGGCCGCCGCCGGGCGTAACTACGCCATGGTAAAACTGCGTCACTTGTAAGTAACCATTCACGGCCCCGCCGGAAAGACTATAGAACGGCTGCGAACAGGTCAGCGTCTCGGATTCGGTGAGCGCGGCATCGGTGCGATAAACGCCTCCGTCGTTGGTATTGAACAGGGTCTGGTCGGAGCCGCCGTTGTAATTCGGGTCGAACGCATACGCATGGAAGTCGGTGTGGAACAGCACGTTGGAGGTAGTGGTAATGCCCGCGAAGGTGCGCCCGCCGTCCTGCGAACGGCTCAGCCGGACGCCCGCGGCGAAGAGCGTTTGCGAGTTCGTGGGATCGACCGCCAGCGAGAGGTTCCAGCCGCCCTGGCCGGAGTGCCGGCCCGAAATGCTGTAGGAACAGTCCGGCTCCTGTGCCGGATAGCTCAGCATGTTGGCCGTGATGCTGTTGGGGTCGGAGGTGTCGGCGCGCAATTCCCAGGTGCCCCGAAGACCGCCCTGGTCGGACGCATAAAGCCCCAGTAGGGCCATATCGAAGGGGCTGCTGGTGTCGGCGCTGGTGGCCAGCGCGTAAATTGTATTGGGGGCGGTTGGCGCGATGGCCAAGGCTGTCGGACCCATATTCGCCGCCGAGAGTACCATCTGCCAGTCCCATGGCGATGCGGGCGCGGACTTCGCCGGTGCGCGGGACACGACTTCGCGCCGCGCCATTTCACCCCGATAGATGGCATAGTTACCGCCCGATGGGTAACTCCAGATCTCCACCTGCAAACCTACGAGCGGGTAGCCGTTGGTCTGGCTGCAGGCCGCGAAAACGATGTCTGCCGGACGATCGCCGCGGACTACCGTGGAATAGCATCCGCCCGGGGATGGCAGGGCGTTGGTCCACGTGAAGCCGCCGTCGGGGCTCGCCCACAACCCGGAATCGGTTGCGGCGTATACATTCGTGGGGCGCGAAGGGCTGATGGCGATGCTGTAAACATAGGCGAAACTAGTGGTGGGGGCGAGTTGAATCCAGGTCTGGCCGCCATCGGTGGTTCGAAAAATGCCCTCACCCGGCAGTTGCTCTCCCGATCCGGCGTACAGGATTTGGGGATTGGCCGGGTCTATGGCGAGGCTGGACATCGCCAGCACGGGCAGCGAATCGGTAAGCGGCGACCAGTCGAGTCCGGCATCGGTGGTCTTCCAGATTCCACCGGTCGCGGCGGCCGCGTACATCGTACCGGGCGTGGTGGGGTCGATGACCAGGGCCTTGGTCCGGCCGCCCAGGTTGCCAGGCCCCAGCGGCTCCCAGGTGCCGAGCGACAGCGGCGCGGAGGAATCGGCGGGCAGGAAGCGGCCCTGCGCCAACTGCCGCCGCACGGCGGAATAGCGATCGGCGGGCAAAGGCCCGGTACCGCGCCAGCGCTTCTGGCGGAAGAAAGCGGCGGAGGCGTGTGTGCCGTGGCGGCCGGCGCGCGCTGCCGCAGTGGGAGCGGCCGGCGGCGCGTTCAGAGACGCGGTGTGCTGCCGGGAGCACCCCGACCACAGGAGGAGCCAGACAGCTAGAGAGCAACCGAAGCGGAGCTTTCTCATTGGCCTTACCGGAAATGATAGACGGATCGCGCCGGGACGGCCAGGAAATTCCGCTGGGCGGCCGGATTCCCCGTTTGAGCGGCCTTTGAGCGGCCAAGGTCGCTTGACAACAGGCGATGCCAGGGCTTATCGTCGGGAAAACCACTTGCAAGTGGTCTCCCCGCGGCGAAGCTGATACCTCGGAGTTGCTCCCCGTTGAGCAAGTGAACGGGCCATGCACTTTTCCACCTACGATACCCAGGGCTTTTACGACGAGATGTTCGAAGAGAACGGCAAACCCCGGCCGCACGCCGGTCTTCTGCTGGACACTGTGGAGTCCCTCTCGGACGGCCATCTCCTGCGTTACAAGCACGCCGCCGAGCGGCTCCTGCTCCAGATGGGCATTACCTTTAATGTCTACGGAGACACCGCCGGCACGGAGCGCATTTTTCCCTTCGACCTGAT
This sequence comes from uncultured Solibacteraceae bacterium, assembly GCA_964487165.1. Taxonomy (GTDB): domain Bacteria; phylum Acidobacteriota; class Terriglobia; order Bryobacterales; family Bryobacteraceae; genus PALSA-129. The sequence continues at coordinate 12,142 of CAZARO010000038.1, forward strand.
TCCGCGCATCATCACGGCGGACGAATGGGACCGCATCGAGCGCGGCCTGAAGCAGCGGGTGCACGCCCTCAACTGCTTTATCGACGACGTCTATCACGATCAGAAAATCCTCGCGAATGGGGTGATTCCGCGCGATGTGGTCGTTTCGGCGGCGTCCTATCGCAAGCAGTGCCAGGGATTGAATCCGCCGCGGCAGGTCTGGTGCCACGTCACCGGGACGGACCTGGTGCGGGGCGGCGACGGCCGCTATTACGTCCTGGAGGATAACCTGCGCGTGCCCTCGGGGGTCTCCTACGTTCTCGAAAATCGCGAGGTGCTGAAGCGCATCTTCCCGGCTGTGTTCGAAGGCCTTTCGGTGCGGCCGGTGGCCGAGTATCCCAGCCGTCTGCTGGAGACGCTCGAATCCATCGCCCCGCACCCCATGTCCAGCCCGCGGGTAGTGCTGCTCACGCCCGGCATCTACAATTCCGCCTACTTTGAGCACAGTTTCCTGGCACAGCAGATGGGCGTGCAACTGGTGGAGGGCCGCGACCTGGTGGTGGAAGGCGGCGAGGTCTTCATGCGCACCACGAAGGGGATGGAACGGGTGGACGTGATCTACCGGCGCATCGACGACGATTTTCTGGATCCCGAGAGCTTTCGCCCTGACTCGCTGCTGGGTGTGCCCGGCCTGATGTCGGCATACCAACGCGGGCGCGTGGCGCTGGCCAATGCTCCCGGCAACGGCGTGGCCGACGACAAGGTGATCTACGCCTACGTGCCGGACATGATCCGCTACTACGAAGGCGAAGATCCTATTCTGCCCAACGTGCCGACCTATC
>CAZARO010000039.1:0-12927 GCA_964487165.1 uncultured Solibacteraceae bacterium
ACGCGGTCTTAGTCGGCGCGTTCAACGCCATCGCGAAGACGAATTATATGTATCTGTGCAGAAAGCCGGCCAACCCGTCGTTGCTGGATGTGATGGGCGCGTGGCCGGTGTATCTTGTGTGCGGGGCTATAGCGGGCCTGGCTTTATTCTGGCTGCTGTGGCTGCCGGTGCGGCCGCGGGCGGAATAGTCGCGGACCCGTGTCCCGCGGTGAACATTGACGACATCATGGAATGGTTCGACGGGCTGGACCGCGAACAGAGCTACCTGCCCGCGAAGTCTCTCTCGATGAGGCCCAATATGCGACTTCGTGCCGCGGATTCGAGCGAGGTCGCTCCGAGGCGTTGTTCCAGTACCTCGCGCACGACCATGCCGTGCCGCGCCAGCGCCCTGGTAAAGTCCAGGTCCTTTTCCCGTCCGGCGGCGTACTTGGCGATGGCGAGGTCGTGGATTTCCAGACACCAGCCGCGGACGAATCTCGTGTTTTCGCCTTCCACCAGGACCAGGCGATCGCTCCATCCTTCCGGAAGGATGGCGGTCGTCTCGTCCACGCCGTGGGCATAATAGCCGAAAGTCCGCTGGAACGGCGAGTCCTGGCCGATGCTCCCGTCGATCAAGTCGCTCCTGGCGGGATCGCCGCGGGGAAAGACGTCCGCTTCATCGGAGACGAGCAATTCCTCCGGGGCATCGGGGAACTGGCCGAGGACCGCCTGGCTTCCGATCACGACCACGTCGCGGGTGTCCGCGATCGCTCCGGCCGCGCGAATGATGTGCTCCAGTTGTGCGCGCGTCATGGGGTCCCGGGCGGGAACTGGTCGTAGATCGACCAGCGCTCTTTTGGCGTCAGCACACCGGCGAATGGGCTCGCCTGCCGCATGGCGGTCATCTTTTCACTCTCCTCCACCATCCGGACCAGCACCTCTTCCAGCGGGCGGCGCAGGATCTCCCGCCAGGCATCCCAATAGGGTTGCGAGCGGCCACGCTCTTTCGACCAACGGTCCAGGTTGTCGTGCGCCACGGCGAGGAGGGAGGGGTCGGCGCGAAGCTTGTCGGCGATGGCGCGATGCAACGCGAGACTCCGCTGGTCGATCCGCTGGTGGCCTTGGAGCGCGGCGTTCATGGCTTCATGATATCTCGGGGTCAGGCGGAGTCGTATATCGGTATGACACGACGAGCGATGCTGGCGCTCATCGGGGTGGGGTCTCGGTTCGAACTTATGGAACTCAAGAGCGGTCGACGTACGATACGGCGCTGAAGGTGGTTCGCGACGAGATGAACTTTTTCGGCGCGGACGATTTGCGGTGGTACTGTCGGACACTGTGGAGCGCGTCTGGAAGTTCGCGGATTGATCTCGCCGTAGCGTTACTTTTGCGCTGGCAGGCGGGCGAGCAGGGACTGTGAAGGCTCGGTTCCCAGGGCGCGCGCTTTGCGGATTTCCGCCCAGGCGGCTTCGGTATCTCCTTGGACCATGTAGAGCTCGGCCAGTTCGGCGTGCGGCGATCCGTTATCGGGACGCAGTTCGGCGGCCTTCTGGAAATCGCGGATTGCGCCCTTCAGGTCGCCGGCGCGCGCTTCCACTTTAGCCAGCCGATAGTGCGCATCGGGGTCGTTGGGATTAACCTCAATCAGTTTCCGCTGTCTGACGATTTCGCTTTCCACGCGCGCCTTGAGAAATTCCGCCGTCTGCAGACCTCTTTGGGCGGCGTGCGAACCGGGATCGACGCGGGCGGCTTCCTGCAGGGCGGCGACCGCATCGTCGAGGTGGCCGAACATGCCGGCGTATTCGTATCCCAGGAGAACCTGGTTTTCGACGTTGTTGGGGTCCAGGCGAATGGCCGTCTGGAGTTCCTGCAGCGCCGCTTCGGGCTGACGGTTGCGGCCCAGCAAGGCGCCCAGTGCGCGATGCGCCAACCCGTCGTTGGGAGCCAGCCGAACAGCCTCGCGCGCCTGGTCAAGCGCCAGTTCGTACTGCCCGGTGCGCGTATACACCTCGGCGAGGTTGAGGCGCATGGTCTTGTTTTGCGGGTCGGCCGCGACGGCGGCGCGGAAGTGCGCCAGCGCCGCGTCGTTCTTGCGCTCGTCGATGAGCGACGTGCCGACAATGGTATGGGCGTGACCCATGGGGTTGGCGTGCGCCGCGACATCGTCCTTGGAGACGGCATCGAGAGCCCTCTTTTCCCACGAACTTTGCGACAGCGCGTCGATGCCCAGCGCGAAGGGATAATTGCGCATACGCTTGATGACAGCGATGCTCCGCGGGGAGAACTGGCTGCTCTCCGGTTTCTCGCTCATGAGGATCGAAAACCATGCGGGGTCTCTCGGGACTCCAAAAAGGTGAGCCAGTTCACGGGCCATCAGGCGGGCATTCAGGGACTCCGATTTATCGGGATAATCCACGATCACCGCGACACGCGTAAATGGATGAACGGTCCCCGTCCGGTCGCCCTCGTGGACGTCGGTGAGAAGGACGTAGACGTCGCACGGGCGGTCGAAATGGAGCGCCATGTTGGCGCGGCGAGTATCCAGCCCGGGAATGTTTCTGGTGGGGTCCAGCTGGCTGGAGTCCAGTACCTTCCAGAGAATGCCGGTGCCGTTGGCCTGGTAGATACGATTCACTTCGTCGAAACGCGATTGCACCAAGCCCGGCCACTCGGGATGTTTGTCGCGAAACGTGAAGTCGGTGTACACCCACACCGTAATAACCCGGCTCGCGAAATAGAAGCGGATTCCGACCATCAGCGCGATGGAAGCCAGTACCGCCGCCAGCACTACTATCCTTTTTCTGCGCATCAGCTTTAGTGTGCCAGATCGAAAGGGAGTTTCAAAGCCGCACCTCCGGACGTGGTAGGGTGGAATCGGACCGTGAAGTACTAAGACGGGCTCCGCCTTTGAAATCTTTTCGGCCCTAGCGGGCTGTCGGTCGCGGGCTGAGGCCCGCGCCACCTGGTGGGGAGGCTGCAGCCGGCTTCAGCCCGCCAGTTAGGCGGAAAATCAGAATAGCGATGGCTTGGGGGAGCCATGAGCGGAAAAGGTGAGATCGAGAATAATCTGGCGCTGCTGCGGCAAAAGCGCGGGCTTGCCGCCGCGCATCTGGCCCAAATGGCGGGGGTCAGCCGGCAGACCATCTACGCCATGGAGGCCGGCACTTATGTTCCCAATACCGCCGTGGCGCTGAAGCTGGCGCGCGCGCTGGAAGTCCGGGTGGAGGAGCTTTTCTCCCTGCCGGGCGAGTTTCCGCCCCCCGAATTCCGCATGGAGCAAGCGACCCTGTTGCCGGGAGCGGAGATTCCGTGGGAAGGCCAGCCGGTGGAACTCTGCCGCGTGGATGACCGCATGGTGGCCGCGGCTCCCTCGCCGGTTCCCTGGTATTTCCCCGCCAGCGACGCCATCGTTACGGGCGAGCCGGCTCCCAAAGGGAAGGCCCGGCTGCGGGTTTTCGACACCGAGCGCCACTTCCAGAATCGCGTGCTGATTGCCGGATGCGACCCGGCCATCTCCGTGCTGGCGCGCCACGTGCAGGCCACCGGGCATGAGCTGGTGCTGGCGCATCGCAACAGTTCGCAGGCACTGGAGCTGCTCAAAGAGCGCTACATTCACGTGGCCGGAACGCACCTGCGCGATGAAGCCAGCGGGGAATCGAATCTGCCGGACATCGCTCGCATGTTCCCGCGGAACTCGGTGGCGGTGATCTCGTTTGCGGTGTGGGAAGAAGGAATCGTGACGGGGCGCGGGAATCCCAAGGCGATTCGCGGGGTGGAGGATTTTGCGCGGCCGGATGTGACCATGGTGAATCGCGAGGCCGGGGCAGGCAGCCGCAAGCTGCTGGATGCCCGCCTCGAACGCCTGCAGATCGCGGTTTCCAGTGTCCGCGGCTACCGGATGGAGGCGGCGGGACATTTGCCGGCCGCGTGGCGGGTGCAGACGGGAGAAGCGGATTGCTGCATCGCTACCCGCGCCGCGGCCCGGCTGTTCGGACTGGGCTTCATCCCCCTGGTGAGCGAACGATATGACCTGGCTATCCGCCGGCAGCACCTGGAACTCCCCGGAATCCGGGCGCTCATGGATGTCCTGAGCCGCTCGCAATTCCGGCGGGAGCTGGACAGCCTGGGCGGCTACGATACCCGGACGGCGGGACAGCGGATGGGCTAAACCGCTACGCTACTTTCAGGAATTCCCGCTGCGGAACACCCGCGGCGTAACCGTTTTCCACCGGGACCTCGCGCAGATACAGCGGGTCCAGACCTCTGGCCGGAGTACGCTGCTCCCATCCATCTTGCGCGGCCGGGAAGGCAACCCAGCCGATGTTCTCAATGTAGGCTACCCAGTTTTTCGGGCGTAACGCATCGCGATAGAGCTTAATCATACGGATTCCTCTTTCCCGGTCCTGAGATTTGGGCAGTGTCGCCGGTAAATCATCTCAGAATCAAACTAACCGAGATTTCGCCTTATCTCAATGAAAACTATGAGGGCAGAGGCTGCCTACCCACCGCAGGGGGGAGCGGGTAATGCCATGGGGGAGCATAGGGATATCGAAATTCACCGCGTTTGCCGGAATCCGGGCGCCGCGGTGTGGCTCGGCTGACGATTGAACAATTCACGATCCCGCTGTTTTATGCACAAGTTTGCCACACGCCGGTGGCCCTAAGTGCAACTCCCCGTTGCGCCAGATTCTTGTTGAAAATAGCTCGGACGGCTGAAATTCCCGCTGGTATTGGGAGCCGGGTCGCGCTAAAAAGGGAGAGTCCTTTAGGCGTGCTGCGCAGCCGGGTTGGTAAATCTCGGGGGAGGTAGCCAAGCCGGTTGCGCAGGCCTGTAGGATGACCGCTTTCTACTTCACGGCCGCGGCGGCATACACCGGCGAGAGCCAGCCGTAGCGATCGGGCCGCGTTCCGTTGATCACTCCGAAAAATTCCGTTTGCAGCTTCTCGGTGATGGGGCCGCGGTGTCCCTTGCCGATGACGATGCGGTCAATGGAGCGGATGGGTGTGATTTCGGCGGCCGTGCCGGAGAAGAAAACCTCGTCGGCGATGTACAGCATTTCGCGAGGAACGATGGTTTCGATCACCGGGATGCCGTTATCGCGGGCCAGCGCCAGGATCGCGTCGCGCGTGATGCCGGGCAGCACGGAGGCGCCCAGCGGCGGAGTGTGAATCTTGCCGTCGCGCACCACGAAGATATTCTCGCCGGAGCCCTCGCTGACGTAGCCGGCGGTATCGAGCGCGATGCCTTCCACGTAGCCGTTGGTGACGGCCTCCATCTTGATCAACTGCGAGTTCATGTAATTGGCCCCGGCCTTCGACATAGCGGGCAGAGTATTGGGCGCCATGCGGTTCCAACTGGAGACGCACACGTCGACGCCCTCGGCCAGCGCTTCCTCGCCCAGGTACTTGCCCCATTCCCAGCAGGCGATGAAGACCTCCACGGGGTTCCTGGTGCCGTTGACCCCCACGTCGCCATATCCGCGCAGCGCCACGGGCTTCACGTAGCAGGCGCCCATCTTATTGACGCGCAGCAGTTCGGGGATCGCCTCACTCAACTGCTCGGCCGAATAGGGCAGTTCCATGCGGTAAATCTTGGCGGAATCGAGCATGCGGCGCAGATGTTCCTTCAGCCGGAAAAGGGCCGGTCCGAGAGCCGTATCGTAGCAGCGGATCCCCTCAAAAACCGAGCTGCCGTAACTCACTACGTGCGAAAGGACATGGACCTTGGCGTCCTCCCAGCGGATGAAGCGGCCGTTATGCCAAATTTTTTCGGTGGGTGTCAACATGGACTGATTATATCGTGGCGGGGTTACTGTTTTGGATACCACGCGATTGCAGCGTGCAGCGTCGCTTCATTCGCAAAATGCTAACATGTAATTCGTGAACGTGATCAGTAAGCGCGGGCTGACGCAGCTGATTGAATCCGCAAAGCTCGACAAGGACACGCGCAAGGAGTTGGACGCGTGGTATCGCGTGGCTCGCGCGGCATCCTGGCGTCATCTTGCGGATGTGCAGGGCGAGTTTCCCGCAACCGATCAGGTGGGCCGCGTGCTGGTGTTCGATATCCGCCACAATCGCTACCGGCTGGTCACGCGGGTGGACTTCCGCAGGCAAAAGCTGTATGTCAAAGCGGTGCTCAACCACAAAGAGTATGATCGAGAGGAGTGGAAAAAATGGGCGTAAATATTCTCGACCCTATCGAATACGGCCGCCTGTGCGGCGAAATCGTGCCCAAGGTAATTGAAACGCATGAGGAGTTCGACAGACTCGTCGCGCAAATGGAAGCCCTGGACTTCAAAGAAAACCCCACTCCGGAAGAAGAAGCGCTGTCAGCTACGCTGGCCGTGCTCATCCAAGACTACGACGATAAGCATTATCCGCTGCCGAAGACGACTCCAGATCGCATGATTCGGTATCTGATGGAACATCGGGGTCTCAAACAGGCGGATCTGTTACCTGTATTCGGCAGCCGTAGCGTCGCTTCGGACGTAATTAACGGGAAACGCGAGCCGAGTAAGGCGCACATTCGAAAGTTAGCCGAGTTCTTCCGGGTATCGGCGGAATTGTTCCTCTGAACCCCGCGTAACGAAGCGCGCCGCATGGCGGAGCCGGACGAAAACTCCGCGGGATTTCCCGCACGCCGATGCCGTCGGTGTTTTGACGGTGTTCAACACCGAATGGAAATGAGCACAGCCCTTTTTGGACAAGCCCAAATATCAGCAACTCCTGGGAGAGATGCTGCCGGTAGTCATCCACACCGGGACGGAATACCGGCGACTCCTGCGGGCCGCGGCCCAGCTGATGGAAAAGCCGGAGGAGGAAATCGGCGCAGAGGAAGGACGCCTGCTGGAAATGCTGACCGTGCTCATCGAGGAGTACGAAGACCGGCGACACCCGCTACCCCGGACAGAACCGCACAAGATGCTGAGCTATCTGTTAACCGAAAAGGGGATGAAGGCAAGCGATCTCCGGTCAGTGCTGCCCAAGAGCCGCATTTCCGAAATCCTCAATGGCAAACGCGGCATCAGCAAAGCTCAGACGAAGCAATTGGCGGCGTTATTCCGCGTGCCGGTGGAACTGTTTCTCTAGGCCTTCACTCCGTGCGCAGCGCCCGCATGGGATCGAGCGCGGCCGCGCGCCGGGCAGGGATGGCGTTGGCCAGCAACCCCACCGCCGCCACTGCCAGCACTACCGCAGTGTAGACCCAGGGATCGCGCGGGCTGACGCCGAAGAGCAGGCTTTCAAGTAGCGTGGCCGCGGCCAGCGCGATGGCCAGCCCGATCGCCGTCCCGGCGGCCACCAGCAGCATGCCGCCGCGTAAGATACTGGCGAGCACTTCGCCGGGACTGGCGCCCAGTGCCATGCGGATGCCGATTTCATGCGTGCGCTGCGAGACGGCGTAGGAGATTACACCGTAGATGCCCGCCGCGGCGAGAATCAGTGCCACCAGCGAGAAGACTCCGAACAGCCAGGAATAGGCGCGGCGTGCCCAGAGTGAGCGGTCGAGTTGCTCGGTCATGGTGTGGATGCCGTACATCGGCAGGTCAGGGTCGATGCCTTCCAATACTTGCCGGGCAGGGGCGGTCAGCGCTTCGGGATCGGAGTGCGAGCGCAGAACCACGCTTAAGCTTAGAGGCCACGGTAACTGCGCCTGGGGCATATACACCGCGGGCCGGTCTTCGCCATCGAGGCCGTAGTGCTTCTCGTTGTGCAGCAGGCCTACCACTTCCCACCATTGCGCGTCCGGGTCGCGCTGGTAGCGGATGCGCTTGCCGATGGGGTTGGCATTCGGCCAGTGCTGGCGGGCGAAGGTCTCATTGACCATGGCGACCAGGTGTTCGTTCGACGTGCCATCGTGCTGGTCGAACTGCCGGCCCTTCAGAAGCGTGATGCCGATGGCATCGAAATAGCCGGGCGTCACGATCACCTGCAGCACCACCGGAGTGTTCTCATTGGGGCCCAGCGGACGGTCGCCCTCGGCAATGAAGAATTGGCCCATGTGGCCGCCCAGCGGGGGCGCCGAGGCCGCTCCGGCTGCCGCCACTCCGGGCGTTGCGCGCAGCCGATCGAGCAATTGCCGATAGAACGCCACCACCTGCTCCGATTTCGCGTACTTCTGCTCTGGCAGGTCCAGGTCGAAGGTCAGCACGTTCTCCGTCCGGAAGCCGGCGTCGACGTGGGTCACCTTATGGAAGGCGCGCACCAGCAGGCCGGAAGCGATAAGCAGCGCCATCGCGAGGCCGATTTCGGAGACCACCAGGACGTTGAGCGTTCCCCGCTGTGCGCGCGAGAAAGTAGCGCGGCGCGCCGCCGCGTACAGGGCGCTGCTCATCTCGGTGCGGGAGGCCTGCAGGGCAGGGAAGAGACCGAAGAGCAACGCGGAGGCAGCCGTTACCAGAATGCAGAAAGCGGCGAAGCGGATATCGAGCTGGAGGTCGATCCATCGCGGCATGTTGTCAGGGAGCAGGGACACGATGGCCTGCAATCCGAGCCGCCCCAGCAGCACGCCGGCGATTCCCCCCACTAGCGCGAGCAGGCCGGTTTCGGTGAGCAACTGGCGGATAATGCGGGCGCGGGAAGCGCCGATGGCGGCGCGGATGGCGACCTCGTGGGCCCGCGACGACGCGCGCACCAGCATCAGCGCGGCGATATTGACGCAGGCAATGAGCAGCACCACCGCGACCGCGACCAGCAAGACCTGGCTGGTGGTGCGGAAATCGCCCAGATAGCGCACGCGGAGCGGCGTCAGGATGGGTGAAGTGATTTGATTGTTTAGCCCGGGGGCATTGAGCGCACGGTGCGCGCGCAGCAGATCGGCCGAAGCTTGCTCGACCGTTACACCGCGCTTCAGGCGTCCGATGCCGTGCAGGTACCAGCCGTGGTTCTGTCCGTCGTCTTTTGGCGCCAGCGGCACCCAGACTTCGGCGCCATCCGGCAATACGGCGTTACGCGGAAGCACGCCGATGATTTTGTAGGGCTCGTTATCGAGCACCAGGATGCGGCCCATGACATTTCGATCGCCCGAAAACAGCCGCTGCCATAGGCCGTAGCCGAGCAGCGCCACTTTTTCGCCGCCGGGCTGGTCCTCCGCGGGAAGGAAATTACGCCCGAGCACCAGTTTGAGGCCCAGGACGTCGAGCATCTCGCGCGTGACCTTGGCGCCGCGAATGTGCTGCGCCGGCCCCATTCGGGACAGGTTGAAATCCGGGTTATCGAAGAAGGCCATGCCATCGAACGTGGAGTTGTGTCTTCTCCACGCAAACAGGTCGGGCTCGGAGATCCCGACGTAGTGCAGATTCCATTTGGGCGCGGTGTCGTCAAGATCGATGAGGCGCGAGGATTCGGGGAAGGGCAGGGGCTTCAGAAACAGGCTGTTGAAGGTGCTGAAAATGGCGGCATTGCCGGCGATTCCGAGGGCGAGCATGCCGGCTACGAGCAGGCTGAACGCTGGTTTCTGGCGCATGCAGCGGAGCGCGATGCGAAGATCGTAGAGCAGGCCGGCGAGATGGCTGGCGCGCGCCGGCGGTTCGGGCGCGGGCTTGTGGCGCGCCCGGCTCAGGGCCTCCACCAGAGAGGGGCTGGTGTGCAACGGCTCCGTGGCGATGCGCTCCGCCTCGGCCTCGGGAACGCCGGAGAGCAGCAGCTCTTCGTAGCGGTCTTCCAGGTGTTGCGCCAATTCGTCGAAGACTTCGGATTCGCTCGCACCTTCGAGTTTCAGCCCCGCGAGACGGTCGCGGACGATTGCTTTCCAATCAGGCATAATCGACTCCGGTGATGCGTCGGACGGCCTGGGCGAACTCCCGCCAGCCCTGCCGTTGCGCGGCCAGGACCTTCCGTCCTTGCGCCGTCAAGCGGTAATAGCGGCGGCGCCGTTGGCCGGGCTTCTCCACCCAGCGGCCCTGAATCCATCCGCGCGCTTCCAGCCGGTAGACCAGCGGATAGAGCGACGCTACGTTGAATTTCAACGCGCCTTCGGATCGCGATTCGATCAGCTTGGAGATTTCGTACCCGTGGCGGGCGCGGTCCTCGACGAGCGAGAGCACCAGCAGCTCCGCGCTGCCTTTTTTCAACTCGCGGTCTAGGGGTCGGTTAGACATATATGGTTACGCAGTATATCACGGCGGGGGAAGGGTACGGAAGGATGAAGAAGGGTAGAGAAGGATGATGAAGCCGAAAGGGCTATGCCTTCAGAAACGTCGTCAGGCCGCGCCGCGTGCGTTCGCGAAGCTGGCAGGTGCGCAGCGTTTCGGCGATCGATTCCAGATTGGGGATGGCGTACAGGTAGAACTTCGAAAGTTCCGTATCCGAGGTGTAAACCTTCAGGGATGCCGAACCCAGGAGTCTCATCCCCAAGGGTTTGTGGAGCTCGAAATGGTCGATACGGAACAGCTCCAGGCTTTCCTGTACCTTGGAAAGCAAGCCGGTTTCCAGCCTGATGCGCTGCGTGGTGACTTCGAAATGAATACTCCTGCTTTTTATGAAATACGAGAGGCAAACGATGCCGCAGAGAATCACGAAGCCCAGAAGCACGTATGGGATTCCCGCGTTCCCGAATGCGAATGCCGCACCGACAGCCGCGGCGAGTATTACCAGGAAGGGCAGCACTTGTCCGACACTGTACATAACGGCGGGGTGCCCCGCGAACAGGTCCTTCTCGGTTTCGGCATCCTTTGTAGCGGCAAACGTGGACAGATCGGTGTTGCAGAAACGGCACTTGAGCGCCACCGCTTTAATGGTTTCTCCACAGACCGGGCAGGGCTTGGTATCGGCGTCCATGATGGTTCCTCCAGTTCGCGCAGTATACTAGCCCTTCAATAATACACCGGGCTCATTTCTTGCTGGGAGGCGGCGCCTGCGAGGGCGGCCGCTTGACTACTTTCCCCAACTCCTTCTCCATGTTCTCGAGAGTGCCGCGCTCCTCGTCGTAAACCTCGTTCGGCGGATCCAGAATCTTGATCGCCCGCCGGTAAATCGGCAGGGCCTCCGAAAGTTTGCCCTCGTCGATGCGCTGCGAGGCCTCCACCGAGAGGCCGTCGGCCAAAAGGTAGGCGCGGATAGCGTTGGCGCGCGTGGCGGCATCGCGGGCCTCGTCCCACTTCTTTTGCGCGGCATAGAAGGTCGCCATTTTATCCAGCGCGATGGCCACCATGGCGTTCTTGTCGGTGTTCATGGAGGTGATCCAGAGCTGGAGCAGCCGCTGGTACACCGGCTCGGCGTCGTCGTACTTTTTTTGGCCGAAGAGCGCGTAAGCCAGCCCGTCGAGCGTGCCCAGCAGGTCGCCGTGTACCTTGCCGTAGAGCGTTTCGCGCACCACCAGCGCGTGCCGGTACGTCTCTTCGGCCTTATCGTAAGCGCGCAACATGATCTGGATTCCGGCCAGGCGATCGAGATCGTATACCAGCGAGGGGGCGAGCGGCCCGAGCAATTTGGTGCGGATGCCTAGCGCCGTATTGAGCGATCCGATGGCTGCGTCGGGTTTCTTCAGCTCCATCTGGATCTGCGCGATGCGGCTGAAGTCGTCGGCCACGGGGATGGTATTCATGACGTCCTGCGGAGATGTCCCGGCGCTGATGGCGGCGTTGGTATGCAGGCGGAGCACGCGGTTCATGATCAGCAGGGCGCGGTCGAAATCCTTCTGGCCGCGCGCATAGTCCACCGATAACAGCACGTCGTCGGGAATTTTGGGGTCGTCCTGTCCCAGCGTCTGTTCGCGCCAGGAGATGGCCAGTTGCAGGAAGTTGTCGGCGTCGGCGAAGTCGCCGGTGGCGGCCCGCACGGTGGCCAGGCGCTTGAGGACGTCGTAGCGCAGCGGACCTTCGCGCGGCAACTGTTGCGCCAGGTCCCACGCTTGTAAGAGGGATTGGCGGGCGCCTTCGTAGTCGCCGCGAAGGTAGACGGCCTGCGCGGCCTTCTCGAGTTCGGGAATGGTGGGCGCCGGTTTCTCGGTCGGCGCCGGTTGATCGTTTTGCGCCGGACAGGAGGCGGCGGCCAGTAGCAGGATGCCAACGATTCTCAGCATATGAGCATTTAGTACTAATTCGTTAGAGTTGTCAAGTCCGAGCCTGTTTTTCAAGCTTCGACACCGCTGGCGGCAGCTTTGTTCCCGCGGTTTGGGAACTATTTGGGCTCGTTTCGGGAATCTCAGGTATCCTGTCTCATAGATCCCAAACGCGAATGAAAATCCCTGCACTTTTTCTGGTTGGCGTGCTCGCTCTGCCCCTGGCGGCGGATGAAGGCATGTGGCTTTTCAATCAGTTTCCTAAAGACCAGGTTAAGAAGAGCTACAACTTCGACGTCACCGACCAGTTTCTGGACGATCTGCGGCTGGCCTCCTTAAAGATCGGCGCGAATGCGGGATCGCTGGTGTCGGCCCGCGGGCTGATTCTCACCGACCGCTCGGCGGTGGCCGACTGCGTAGCGAAACTCAATTCGGCGCAGCACGATTACGTCAAGGACGGATTTTACGCCGCTACACAGGCCGACGAATTGCCGTGTCCGGGGCTCGAAGTGAGCGTCCTGGTGGGCCTGGAAGACGTCACCAGCGAGGTGAAGCAGACTGCGCCCGCGAAGGAAGCTCCCAAGAACGTCAAAGCCGCGGCCGCGGCCGAAAGAACCGTCGAAGCCATGCAGAAGCGCAACGCCGCCATCGCGCGCCTGGAAAAAGCCTGCGCCGACAAGTCCGGTGACACCTGCACGGTGGTGAAATTGTCATCGGGTGAACGCTACGACCTGTATCGCTACCAGAAATGGAGCGATCTGCGGCTGGTCTTCGCTCCCGAGCTGGCCATGGCGACTTTCGGCGGCGACAAAGCGATTTTCACTTACCAGCGCTATGAGCTCGCTATCGCTTTCCTGCGCGCTTATCGCGACGGCACACCGGCGCAGACGCCGCACTACCTGAAGTGGAGCGCCGAGCCGCTGGCGGACAATGAATTGCTGTTCGTGGCC
>CAZARO010000040.1:0-12758 GCA_964487165.1 uncultured Solibacteraceae bacterium
ACGAACGCTTTCAGCAAGAAATTTCGAGAACCATTGGGCAGCGGTCGCGGTATGGTTTGCCTTCTATAATTTCTGCCGGGTCCACAAGTCGCTGCGCGTCACACCTGCCATGGCTGCCGGAATCAGCAACCATATTTGGAGCGTGAGGGAACTGCTTGAAGCGGCGTGATACTCTAATCGGAATCGGTAAAACTGCCGATTCCGACACCATGAAGCCGTCCGCCATCGTCGATACGCGAGTAGTCTATTGCGGGGATTGCCTTGACCAGCTCCGGCGTCTGCCAGAGCACTGCGTTGACCTCATCTACATCGACCCCCCATTCAATTCAAATCGTAATTACGAGGTTTTCTGGGGCGAGACAAAAGAGAAACGGGCCTTCGAGGATCGCCACGCATCAACCCAGGCGTATATCGAATTCATGCGGCCTCGATGCACAGAACTGGCGCGAGTTCTCAAGACGACGGGAAGTTTCTACTACCATTGCGATTCCCATGCCTCCCACTATGTGAAGGTCATGCTTGACCAGATATTCAGTGAGAACGCTTTCCAGAATGAGATTGTCTGGAAGCGAACATTTGCCCACAGCAGCGCGAAGCGGTACGGGCCGGTTCACGACGTGATTTTCTTTTATACGGCTTCCGAAGACTATACATGGAACAAGCAGTACCAGCCGTATGACCAGGAATACATCGATACCTTCTTTGACCACACTGACGAGGACGGACGAAAGTGGATGCGGATGGACTTGACCGGCGACGGGATACGTCATGGCGAGAGCGGAGAGCCGTGGCGCGGAATCGACGTAACAGCAAAGGGCAGGCATTGGGCGATACCGCTGGAGGCCGTCGAACAATACGGATTGCGTAGCGATGCAACCTCCCAGGAAAAGTTGGAGGCACTGGACGCAAGCGGCGCTATTCACTGGCCCAAGAAATCCGATGGCGTCCCACGCCTTAAACGATATGCGGACAAAAGTCTAGGCATTCCCCTGCAAAGCGTTTGGACCGATATCAGGCCCTTGCACAACCTGTCCAGCGAACGACTCGGGTATCCGACACAAAAACCCCTTCCGCTTTTGGAGCGGATCATCCGGTCAAGCAGCAATGCCAATGACGTGGTGCTGGATGCCTTCTGTGGCTGCGGAACCGCTCTAGTTGCAGCGCAAAAGCTATCTAGGCAATGGATAGGTATCGACATGTCACCGACCGCCTGCCGGGTCATGGCCAAACGCCTGCACGATGTCTGCAAACTGCGCGAGGACGATAAATTATGGCGCATCGGTCGCGGTTTTGTGGTCCGCGATCTTCCATGGACGGAAGAAAAACTTCGCCGCATTCCGCCATTCGAGTTTGAGAACTGGGCAGTCATCGCATTGGGCGGCGTGGCGAACCGGGCCAAGGTCGGTGACATGGGGCTCGACGGAAAAATCTTTCCGGTATCGTCGCTGCCAGATAAGTTCCCGGAAAAACAGGAACAATCTTTGAACTTTATGGATGTGTGGTACCCAATCCAAGTCAAGCAAAAGGACAAGGCCGGAAGGCCAGACATTGATGCTTTTGAGGCGGCGATGATCCGTTCAGAGCGGATCAAGGGATTTTTCGTTTCGTTCGACTATACCAGCGATGCCCTATCCGAAGTTCAGCGCTTTTTCAGGCAGACCGGCAAAGTGATCATCCCATTAACGGTGCGGGAAATCCTCGACGAACGGATTGCTCACAAGCTCGCCTGATCGGAACGACGCCACCCACACACAAATGTCGGACTACCAACTGGAACAAGCAACGGAAGCCAGGCAACCGCCGCCAGGTGGCGACTTGAACCGACTCATTTGGGTCAATCATTATCGCCCGCCGCGCTGAGATATAGGCTGCTGCCAGCGCCACGACAGGTACGGTCAGAGCGACCGCGCAATACGGCCGGAAGTCCAGTAGCTGTACGCCGTATAAAAGACTCGTCAGAACCTTAGTACTCGATTTCATAAGTTCGCCAACGTATTCTGCAGCAACCGCTCCCTGATGGTGTGGCTCTGAACGAGGCTGCATGCAGAGCCGCGACCGTAAACGTAAGGGAGCGGTTGCAGTTGGGTCTGCGGAATACGCAACTGTATTTGCGAACTGGTGTACTTAGTAGCAGGGATGGCAATCGCCAACCCAATGATCACTCCTGCCAGCGCTGGCCACGTACCCGGCAGAACCATCATGCGCACGAGGTCAATCCGTTGCGCTCCCAGTGCCATACGGATACCGATTTCGTACGGGCGTCAGCTAACTGAAAAGGCCACAACGCCATAAATCCCAGCCGTCGCGAGAAGGAGGGCCAAGCCGGCCTGCTGCCGCCGCGTTGAATGCAGATTACCATGTAAGCTTACATGCTCGATTGGAAACGGGAACCTCACCGGCGGTACAATCCGCTGACTCGCGATTGGGTGCTGGTGTCGCCGCACCGCACCGCCAGGCCCTGGCAGGGGCAAGTGGAAGAGAGCGCCGCTGCGGAGCAGCCGCCATACGATCCGCAATGCTATCTCTGTCCCGGCAATTCCCGCGCGGGCGGCGCGCGAAATCCGGAATACACTTCGACATTCGTTTTCGATAACGATTTCGCCGCCCTCAAGGCCGACACACCCCTGGGCCGCTTCGAACAGGACGGATTGCTGATTGCCAAGGCGGAGCCGGGAATCTGCCGCGTGGTCTGTTTTTCGCCGCGCCACGATCTGACGGTCGCCAACATGGAACCGGCCGACCTGCGCCGCGTGGTGGACGTGTGGATTGAGCAGTACGGCGAACTGGGCGCCATACCCCTGATCAACTACGTGCAGATCTTCGAGAATCGCGGCGCCATGATGGGCGCCAGCAATCCGCATCCGCATTGCCAGATCTGGTCGAACCACGCCATTCCCAACGAAGTGTCTAAAGAGACCCTCACGCAGGACGCGTGGCGGCAAAGCCGCGGCGGCTGCCTGCTGTGCGACTACGTCCGGCTGGAGCAGGCGGCGGGAGAGCGCGTGGTGGACCAGAACGACCACTTCCTCACGCTGGTGCCCTTCTGGGCGGTATGGCCGTTCGAAATCATGGTGCTTCCCAAGCGTCACATGACTGCGATCGACGGACTCGACGACTCCGAGCGCGATGGGCTGGCCGACATTCTGAAGCGGGCCACGGCGCGTTACGATCGCCTGTTTCAGGTGTCGTTCCCGTATTCTTGCGGCTTTCATCAGCGGCCCACCGATGGCGTGGCGCACGACGAGTGGCACTTGCATGCGCATTTCAATCCGCCGCTGCTGCGGTCGGCCACGGTACGCAAGTTCCTGGTGGGATACGAAATGCTGGCGACCCCGCAGCGCGATATTACCGCGGAAGTGGCGGCCGAGCGGCTGCGGGCGGTGTGAATTACCGAATGGCGCGGCGGTAGTGCTTGCGGATGCGCTCGTCCTTGGTGATCAGCGGCGCGCCGGCGGCCTTGGCGTTGGCGACAATCAGGCGGTCGAACGGATCGCGGGTCCACTTTTCGCGAAGAGCTTGGGTGATTAACGCTGAAGCCCGCCCCACCGGTCTGGCTACTTTCTGGCGCGAAATTCAGTTTCCGGTCGTCGATGACCACTCCCTTACTTACGGTCGCAGCTCAGTAAGAAGTCTCGTGGAATTGGCGAGGTGTTACAGAGCCGCGCGCGTCAGCAAGCGGTCTTTGGCAATCGACGATAATTTTGCGCCAGTTAAGCAGCTATAGCTATAGTTAAGCTCAGCACTGAGCTAGCAGACTGAATGGATGAATGGCCAAAATGAAGCTCGCTCAGTGCTTGATCGTCACGGTCTGCTCGCCCTCGGTATAGGCCATGTACTCGGTACCGGCGGGGGCCAGCAGTTCCTTGGTCTTCGTGCCCTGAAGCTCGATCGTACGGTCGCCCTTTTCGGTACGTCCGGGGGTGGCGCGGATGGCGATTTTGCCGCCGCCGGCGGAGTCCACGGTGGTCAGCTTGAAAGTCGCCTTGCCTTTCACGATCAGTAGCTTCTTGGTGTCGCCCGGGTCGATCACGGTGCCGTAGACCGGCGTTCCTTTGGCGATGACCACGACATCTCCCATCTTGACGTCGGTAGTGATGGTGAAGTTGATCTTCTGTCCGGCAGTGAGCTTTATCGGCACGTCCTGCGCGAGAGTAAGGTGGAACGGCTTCGCGTCGGGGATCGTAACGGTGAAAATCCTGCTTGGCGCTGCCGGCGCGGGCGTTGCCGGAGCAGGCTGCACGGGAGCGGGCGGCGCCGTGACGGGCGCTGACACCGGCACAGGTACAGACTCCGCTGGAGTGAGCGGCGCGGACGCGGCCTTGGTGGGTACCGGCACGGTGCCCGAGGCGGATCGCGGCGTGGCCGGCTTGGCTGCGGCAGTCTCCGCCTTGGGATTGCGCATCACCTCGATGATGGACGGCTGGACGCCGCCTTTGGTGAGCTGGATCACGCCCGCGGTGGACAGGTCGAAGCTGGTCTTGGACGCACGAATCTGATTCATGATGGTGACGGCCGGCACCTTCTCCGCCACCATGTCGAGAACGTCCTTGTTGGTCATGCCGGTATCGACCGGCGCAGGCGTTGCCACCGGCGGGGCGGCAGCCTCGGGAACCACTGGAGGCGGCGCCGGCGCAGGCGCCACCTGGGCCACGACGGGAGGTTTCTGCTGCGCCTGCCGGTGCTTCATCCACCACCAGCCACCCCCGCCGCCCGCTGCCAGGACCACCACCGCAGCGGCGGCAATCAAAATCGGCACCAGGCTGCTCTTCTTCTTGGGAGCGGCCGCGGGCGGACCGCCGATCAATGTCTGGAGCACGCCCGAATCGGCCTTCTGCTTGAGGAGCAATAACGCCGCCCGCATTTCCGGCATAGTCTGCCAGCGCTGGTTCGGGTCCTTGCGCATGGCGCGATCGACAATCTGCTGCAATTCCGGTGGCACGCCCTCCACGATCTCGCCGATCGGTTTAGCTTCGTCGCGCAGAATGGAAGAAAGCGTAGAGAGCGCCGAATCGCCCGAGAAAGCTTTCTGGCCGGTCAGCATTTCGTAGAGCACCAGCCCGAAGGAAAAGATGTCGGAGCGCGGGTCGACGGTCTTGGCCGTCGCCTGCTCCGGTGACATGTAGCTGACGGTGCCCAGAATGGCGCCTTCCACCGTCATGGGCGAATCGATGGGCAGGGTTTCATCGGTGTTCGGCACCGCGGGGCTGGGGCCGGTCAGCTTGGCGATGCCGAAATCGAGGATCTTCACCAGGCCGCTGCCGGTCACCATCACGTTGGCGGGTTTGAGATCGCGGTGCACAATGCCGGCGGCATGCGCGGTTTGCAACGCATCGGCTATCTGCACGGCGATGTCGAGGCTCTTCTGCACGTTCAGGCCGTGTTTGGGAACCAGGTCGTCCAGCGTGACGCCGCTTACGAACTCCATCACCATGAACTCCAGGCCGTCGGTAGAGACCACGTCGTGGATGGTGATGATGTTGGGGTGATTCAGCGCGGAGGCCGCCTGCGCTTCCTGAACGAATCGCCGGCGCCGCTCCACGTCGCCGGCGTTGGCGGTGGAGAGCACCTTCATGGCCACGAACCGGTTCAGGCGCGTATCCTGGGCCTTGTAAATCTCGCCCATGCCTCCGGCGCCCAGCTTTTCGAGAACGGTGTAATGAGAAACGGTGCGGCCGATCATAAGGGGGTCCCAACGACGTAATCCAGTGTGCCACAAACGCGGCCCGCTCTGCTGAGCAAGGCTTCGCATTGATATCGCCGCGGGATATGGAAGACATTCGGCTGATCGACCGCTCCCTCGCGGTCGCGGCTCGGTAGGCTCTTCCAAACACAGAGGCGCCATTCCGAGCCGCGCGCGCAAGCAAGCGGTATTTAGAATGGCGAAGCTACGGCCGGAACGGCAGTTTCTGCGCGCTGGCTACCGGCGTTTTCAAATTGTACGCGGCGATGCGACGATTCAGAAGTTCCACGCGCCCCGCTCGCTCCGAGGCGTCGAGGCGTTCGAAATGGGCCTTCACATAACGGATTTCGGCGTCGATCTCGCGGCCTTCTTCGATCCATGCGGGAGCGAACCCGTTGTTTCGCAGCAGGCGGTGCGCCATGCGCTGCGACGGGTCTTCGAAGGGGTTCTCGCTCAGGTCCAGAGGCTCGCCGGCGCCATCCAGATGTTCGAAAGCGCCCTCCTCCATGGCTTCCCGGATCTTGCGGTCGGCGATGAAGCGCCATTCATCCATTTCCTTTCAGTCTACAATCGCGCCGGCGATTTCATCGGCGTGGGCTAACCTTCGCGGCTGTCCGTCCGTCTAAGGCGCGATGGAAGAACTGCGCGTGGATGTTCGCTATTCCCTGCGCACGCTGGCCAGGAGTCCGGCGTTCGCCTCGATTGCGATCCTGGTGCTCGGCCTGGCGCTGTCGATATGGGCCACGCGGCTCCTGCGCACGCTGCTGTTCGAGATCGAACCGGTCGACCCGCTCACTCTCGCCCTGACCGCCGGGTTGGTGGTAGCGGTGACCCTGGCCGCCAGTTACTTGCCGGCGCGGCGAGCGAGCCTCATCGAGCCGGTGGTGGCGTTGCGCCACGAATGAAAATCCGCCTCTGGAGAGAAACCATGCCGGTATTTTGGGACCAACTGCTGCAAGACCTGCGCTACGCCGGCCGCATCATGGCCGCTCAACCGCTTTTTACCGCCATGGCGGCGCTCTCCCTGGCGCTCGGAATCGGGGCCAATACCGCCATCTACAGCTTCATGGACGCGATTCTGGCGCGCGCGCTGCCGGTGCAAAATCCGGAATCGCTCATCGTTTTCAACTGGCACGCCAAAGAACGCCCGCGCGTGATCCACAGCTCCAGTGGCAGCCAGTGGACCGAACCGCGGCTCGGATTGACCAGCGGTAACATGCCCTACGGCTTCTTCGATGAACTGCGCGCCGGCAATCCGGTTTTTTCTTCGGTCTTCGGTTTTTCCAACGAGGGTACACTCAACGCGCAGATCGCCGGCCAGGCCGACCTCGCCCGCACGCAGTGCGTCTCGGGCGATTTCTTCCGCGGCCTCGGCGTGCCGCCGGCGGCCGGCCGCCTGCTTGACTCCGCCGATGACCTGGAAGGCGCGCCACTCACCACCGCTCTCTCCTACGGCTACGCGCAGCGCCGCTTCGGCGACCCCACCAAGGCAGTCGGGCAGTCCATGCTCCTCAACGGCAATCCGTTCACCATCGTGGGCGTCACCGCTGCGGAGTTTTTCGGAGTGAATCCCGCCGGCGCGCAGGACCTATATCTACCGCTGCACACCAGCATCCTGCTCGAATCCATCTATCAGCGCAACCCGCGAGCCAAGTACACTGACGCCACTTATTACTGGCTGCAGATGATGGCGCGGCTGCGGCCCGGAGTCTCGCGCCAGACCGCCGAAGCCGCCATGGTTCCGCTGTTCCGCCACTTTGCCGACAGCGCGGCGGTCACCGCACAGGAGCACGCCAACCTGCCGCTGCTCATACTGAAGGAAGGCGCCGGCGGCCTGGATTTCCTGCGCCGCCAGTATTCCCGGCCGTTGTATGTGCTGATGACGCTGGTGGGGCTGATCCTGGCGATTGCCTGCGCCAATATCGCCAACCTGCTGTTGGCACGGGCCACGGCGCGGCGGCGGGAAATGGCGCTGCGGCTCAGCTTGGGCGCCGGCCGCCTGCGGGTGGTGCGCCAGTTGCTCACTGAATCGGTGGTGCTGGCGATGCTGGGCGGCGTACTCGGCGTGGCAGTCGCCAAGTGGGGCATCGGCGCGCTGACCTTGCTGTTGGCCAACGGCCAGCAGAATTTCACTCTCCACGCCGACCTGAACTGGCACGTCCTGGTGCTCACGGCGGGCCTTTCGATTGCCACCGGGGCGCTCTTCGGACTGGCTCCATCCCTGCAGTCCACCCAGGTCGACCTGGTCTCGGCGCTCAAACAAACGCGCTCCGGCGACCGCAAACGGCAGTTCCATGGCCGCATCCGCCTGAGCCTGAGCCAGGTGCTCGCCGTGGCGCAGATCGCCATCTCCCTCCTGCTCCTGGTGGCCGCCGGGCTGTTCGTACGCACGCTCGGCAACCTGCATTCCGTGGCCCTGGGATTCAATCGCGAAAATGTCCTGCTGGTCAGCCTGAACGCCCGCCAGGCCGGCTACCAGGATGACGCGCTGATGCGCTTCTACGACGACCTCTTGAACCGCTTCCGCGGCGTTCCCGGCGTGCGCGCCGCGACGCTCTCGGGTTACACCATGGTCTCGGGCTCGGAGACTTCCACTGACGTACACTTCCCCGGCGAGACGGTTGCCAATGCCAGTACGGACGTGTTGAACGTGGGGCCGCGGTTCTTCAGCACCATGCAGATTCCCATCGTTCTGGGCCACGAGATCGAGGAGCGCGATGCCGCCGGGGGCAAGCCCGTGGCGGTGGTGAACGAGATTTTCGCCCGCAAATATTTTGGCGCCGAGAGCCCCATCGGGCGGCATTTCATGCTGGGAAGCCGCGCCTTCCAGATCGACTTCGAGATTATCGGCGTTTCGCGGACCTCGCGGCTGGTTTCGCTCAAAGACCAGATCCTGCCCGCCGTTTACGTACCCTACAACCAGAATCCGCGCCAATCGCCAGGCGGCCTGGTGTACGAGATTCGCGCCGCAGGCGATCCCACCGGACTCGCCGCCGCCGTCCGCCGGATCGTGCGCGAAGCCGACGCCCGCGTGCCCATCTCGAGCCTCGCCACGCAGGATCGCGCGATCGAACAGACCATCGGCCAGGAGCGCACGTTCGCCATGCTGTGCACGTGCTTCGCCCTGCTGGCGGCGACGATCGCTTTCGTGGGGCTATACGGATCGATGGCCTATAGCGTGGCGCGCCGCACCAACGAAATCGGCATCCGCATGGCGCTGGGAGCGGAACGGCGCCGCCTGCTGTGGATGGTGCTGTGCGAAGTCCTCGCCATGGCGCTCCTGGGTCTCGCCATCGGCCTGCCGGCGGCGCTGGCGGCCACGCGCTTCGTGGAATCGTTCCTCTTCCAGATGAAGCCCAATGACCCGATCGCGCTCGCCGCGGCGGCTGGGGCGCTGCTGGGGGCCTCGGTGCTGGCCGGCTTCGGACCCGCCTGGCGCGCTTCGCGCATCGATCCGTGGACCGCTCTGCGCGACGAATAGAGGGGCGCACGACGAGACAATTCGAAGAACCGCTTGCTTGCGCGCGCGGCTCGGAATGACGCCTCTGTGTTTGCCAGAGCCTACCGAGCCGAGACCGCGAGCGAGCGGTCGATCAGCCGAATATTGCAACTCGCTCAGTCGACACTTGCTTGCGGGGCCGATCGGTCTGACAATGGAGTGGGCTTCGGCGCAAGCCGACGCCGGTCCATTATGAAGCGAAGAACGTTTTGCGCGATCCTGCCCGTTGCAGGCGTCCTGCGGCCCGTCGAGGCCGTCAGCCAGCAGCCGCCACGTGAGCGGCTGATTTTCGACCACGACTGGAGGTTCCTCCTGGGCGACCCGGGCGGCGCCGAATCTCCCTCCTACGATGCCGGCACATGGCGGACCGTCGACGTGCCGCACGATTGGAGCATCGAAAGCAAAATCGATCCCGAGAGTCCCGCGGGCGGTAGCGGCGGGTACTTTCCCGGCGGCGTGGGCTGGTATCGGCGGACCTTCGCCGTGCCGGCGGCCTGGAGCGGCAAACGCGTCAGCGTAGAGTTCGAGGGCGTCTACATGAACGCGGCCGTGTACATCAACGGCCACAATCTGGGCATGCACCCCTACGGATATACCAGCTTCGCGCATGATCTCACGCCGCACCTGCAACCGGGCGGAAACAACGTGCTGGCCGTGCGGGTGGATCAAGCCCAGCAGCGAAACTCCCGCTGGTACTCCGGCTCCGGCATCTATCGGCACGTCTGGCTGAACGTCGCCGGCCAGGTGCATGTGGCTCCCTGGGGCGCCTTCGTCACCACTCCGGAGGTGAGCGCGGCGCAGGCGAAGGTCGCGGTCAAAACCCGCATCGCCAACGAATCCTCGAATCAATCGAGCGTCACGGTGCGCACCGTGGTGTACGCCGCGTCCGGCGCCGCCGCCGGGCGGTCGAACAGCAGCGCGGAGGTGAACCCCGCGGGCTCGGTGGAGGTGAGCCAGGAGATCGCCGTCGAAAAGCCCGCGCTCTGGTCGACGGAATCCCCGGCTGTTTATAGGGCCGTCACGCAGGTGGTCCTCGATGGCAAGGTGGTGGACGAAATCTCCACGCCGTTCGGCATCCGCTCCCTGGAGTGGTCCGCCGAAAAGGGGTTTCTGCTGAACGGCAAAGCGCTGAAGATGACCGGCGGGTGTGTGCATCATGACAACGGTCCGCTGGGCGCCGCCGCGTTCGACCGCGCCGAGGAGCGGCGCGTGCGCCTGCTGAAGGAATCCGGGTTCACCGCCATCCGCTGCGCGCACAATCCGCCGTCCCCGGCTTTCCTCGACGCGTGCGACAGGCAGGGGATGCTGGTGATGGATGAAGCGTTCGACTGCTGGTCGCGCGGTAAGAACAAGCTCGATTACAGCGTGGTGTTCCAGGATTGGTGGCAGCGCGATATCGAAGCCATGGTCTTCCGCGACCGCAACCATCCTTCCGTGGTGATGTGGAGCATCGGCAACGAAATCCCGGAGCGCGGAGAGGCGCTGGGCGCGCAGGAAGCGAAAATGGTGGCCGACTACTTGCGCGGGCTGGACAAGACCCGGCCCATCACTTCGGCGCTCAATTTAGTCGGGCGATGGACCGACACGGACGGATACTACGCGGCGCTCGACATCGGCGGCTACAATTACAATCTGAACAATCATGAGGCGGACCACAAACGCGTGCCGTCGCGCCTGATGGCATGCACCGAATCGTTTCCCAAAACGACTTTTGACTATTGGGCCATGGTGACCGACTTTCCGTATATCGTCGGCGATTTCGTCTGGACCGCCCTCGATTACCTGGGCGAATCCGGCCTCGGACGATGGTATTACCGCGATCTGAACGACAAGACCCCGGAGTCTTACGGGGCTCCGTACCCCTGTCACGGCGCGGACTGCGGCGACATCGACATGTGCGGCAATCGCAAGGCGGCCGCGCACTACCGGAACATCGTCTGGGATCGCGGCGAGAAGCTTTTCCTGGGCGTACGGCAACCCGCCCCCGAGGGCAAAGAGGTACACGTCACCAGGTGGGGCTTCTGGCCGGTCTACGCGAGTTGGACATGGCCCGGCATGGAGGGAAAGCCGCTCACCGTGGAAATCTATTCGCGGGGCGAAGCGGTTCGCCTCTATCTCGACGACAAGCTCATCGGCGAAAAGCCCACCACGCGCGCCGAGCGGTTCATGGCGAATTTCGACGTGCCCTACGCACCGGGGATACTGAAGGCGGTCGCCATCGAAGGCGGCAAATCCATCGCCGAATCCGTGGTGCGCACCGTAAGCGAGCCCGCGCAGATTCGCCTGGCCGCCGACCGGACGCAACTCCGCGCGGATGGCCAGGACCTCTCGTTCGTCACTGTGGAAGCGATCGACGCCAAGGGGCAGTCGCACCCCAACGCGGAACACGAGGTGAGCTTTAGTCTCAAGGGTCCGGGAACGATTGCCGCCGTAGGGAACGGCGATATGTTCAGCGAGGAGCGGTACCAGGGCAATCAGCGCAAGCTGTTTCATGGAAAAGCGCTGGTGGTGGTTCGAAGCTCGCGCAAGGGGGGCGCTCTCACACTTACGGCGAGCGCGCCGGGGCTTAAGGGAGATGCGATTCAGATCGCGTCACGCTGACTTGGGCGCGGTGTCGGCGGGGGACGAATTTCGCTCGCATCACCGTGGATCTGGCACAGATGGGTGGAGTTCCATCTGTCCGGCAGCTGAGAATTCCGGTCGCGAGGGCAGGTCCGCGAGGACGGCTCGCGGCGGCCCAGAAAGGCAAAAGTCGAGTCACGTGACAGGTTGGGGCACGGTGGAGAACTTGTGAGAATGGCTATAATTGAAGCCAAGTGGAGATCAAACCGATATCGCGCCGGCACTATGCGCACGCTCCGATCACGGAAGCGATCATTGCTCTGAGGTTCGAACTAGGTGAAGGAATTGGCATTCCAAATCTGCCGAGCATCCAGTCGGCGCTGAAGTCGGAATATCCAAGAAGCGGAGAACAACTAGCAGTCCATTTCGAGTTAAACACACAAGAGCGGTCTGGCAAGTCTGATCGTCCGCAGACGATTGGGTATCAGTTCCTCAGCGAAGACCAGAAGCGGATTGTGCGCGTGAGCCGAACTGAGTTTGCGTTTAGCCAACTAGCGCCATACGATCGGTGGGAGACGCTCCGGGCGGAGGCAAAGCAGGTCTGGGCCATTGTCCAGAAAGAAATCCAGCCACGTCGAATCAGTGGAGTCGGAGTCCGATTCATTAACCGGATCGACATCCCTTGTCCACCGAGCGGTGTAGAGTTGGACGACTATTTTCACGCGGCTCCAAAGATCCCGCCAGAACTTCCCCAGGGCTTGCGTACGTATTTCGTGAGACTTGAGATTCCATTTGACCCGCCGGCCGGAGTCCTAATTCTTGCACTTGCCGCAGTTCCTCCGGCGGCTACGGATGTGGTATCAACGCTTCTCGATTTGGACGCCGTTCGGCAGAATCTCGACACAGATCCGGAAACGGCGTGGAGCACTATCGAAGAACTTCGAGATGTTAAGGACGCCGCATTCGAAGCCTCAATCACCGACGCAGCACGAGATCTCTTTAAGTGAGGATATATGG
>CAZARO010000041.1:0-12649 GCA_964487165.1 uncultured Solibacteraceae bacterium
AAAATCTGCGCAAAGTTTATGACACGCCGCCGCCCTCGGCCGCGCGCGGCGCCGGCTTCTCCTTCGTGTCCCAACGTTCGGCCGGGCCGAAGGAGAAAAAGAAGAAGTTCGAAGTGGTGGCGATTGACGGCATCACGCTCGAAATGCGCGCCGGCGAAGTCTTCGGTCTGTTGGGGCCGAACGGTGCCGGAAAATCGACCACCATTGGCGTGCTCACTACACGCACCCGGCCCACCGCCGGCCGCGCCTTCATAGGCGACTACGACGTGTGGCAGGAACAGGTGAAGGCCAAGCGCCTGATCGGCGTGGTGCCGCAGCGGCCCAATCTGGATTTCGCCCTGACGGCGCGCGAGGTGCTGCTGTTCCACGGCGCGTATTTCGGCCAGAGCGCACGCGAGCGCGAACGCCGCAGCGCGGAACTGCTGGAACAATTCCACCTCAAGGATCGCGCCGACGACATGGTGCGCAACTTTTCCGGCGGCATGATGCAGCGCATCTCCATCGCGCGCGCCATGATGCACGACCCCGAAGTGCTCTTTCTCGACGAGCCCAGCGCCGGGCTGGATCCGCAGACGCGCCTGATGCTGTGGGAGATTGTGCGCAGCTATAACAAGCTGGGCAAGACCATCGTGCTCACCACCCACTATATGGATGAGGCCGACGCGCTCTGCGACCGCCTGGCGATTATCGACCACGGCCGCATTATCTCCCACGGGACGCCCACGGAACTCAAGGCCTCCATCCCCGGCGGATACCTGTTGCGCCTGCGCTTCAACCACGTGCCCGAAGGCCTGGTGGCGGAGTTACAGAAGCTGCCGGGAGTGACCGAGGTGCGGACCACCGACAAGACGGGCGTGGATGTCTACGCCGGCCGCGGCGGACCGCTGATCGCGCCCATCGTCAACGCGGCGCAGGCCCTGGACGCCGAATTGAACGACGTACACATTGCCGAGCCGAGCCTGGAGACGCTGTTTCTGCACCATACCGGAAGGAGCCTACGCGATTGAACTGGAAAACGTTTTACGCACTGCTTTCGCGCGACGGCCACGTGGCGCGCCGCAACCTTTTGCCCATGCTGCTGCAGAACCTGCTGCAACCGCTGCTGCTGACCTTCGTATTCGGCCGCATCCTGACCACCAGCGGCATGATGCACAGTGCCTACAAGAGCGTGCTGCTGCCGGGCGTGATGGCCATCAGCATGGTGTTGTCGGGCGTGCAGGCGGTAGCCATGCCGCTGATCACGGAGTTTCAATTCACGCGCGAAATCGAAGACCGGCTGCTGGCGCCCATGGACATCAGTTGGCTGGCGGTGGAGAAGATCATCGCCGGAATGATTCAGGCGCTGGTGGCCGGACTGGTGGTGATTCCGGCGGCCTGGCTCACCATGGGTTCGGGAGTGCAACTGAGCTTCCATCCCTGGCAATTCGTGGTGGTGTGCTTCCTGGTGGCGATGTTCTCCTCGGCCGGCGGACTGGCGCTGGGCTGCAGCGTGGGGCAGACGCAGATCGGCCTGATGTTCAGCCTGGTGCTGGCGCCCATGATGATGTTCGGCTGTGCGTACTACCCATGGAGCTCTCTGGCGAGCTTTCCCGTCTTGCAATACGCGGTGCTGATCAATCCGCTGGTATACGCCAGCGAAGGCCTGCGCGGCACGCTGACCAATGCCGATCACATTAACACCTTCGTGGTGATGGGCGCGCTGGTGGCCATCAATGTATTGCTGCTGGTGGTGGGGCTGAAGAAGTTTCATCAGAAGGCGGTGAGCTGAAAAGAGCTCTCCAAAAACTTCGTTCCGCACAGGGCGTCAAATGTGGCTTCTCAAAGTTCAGCGTCAAGGGGTGCTGACAGCTTCCCGCCTAACCATTCCGCCCACCCCGCCGTCTAACCCAAGCATAGCTATTTAGGTATCGGCATGGGCGAAAAGAAAAACGACATCCTCCAGGGGACGCTGGTCCTCCTGATTCTCCGCACCCTGGCGTCCGGCAAGCGCATGCACGGGTACGCCATCACGGCTCGCATCCATCTGGTTTCCGACGAGTTGCTGCGCGTGGAGGAAGGCTCCCTCTATCCCGCGCTGCACCGTATGGAACAGGAGGGCTGGATCAAAGCGGAATGGGGCAAGACCGAGAAGAAGCGCGAAGCCCGCTTCTATTCGCTCACCGCCGCGGGCAGAAAACGCCTCCAGCAGGAAGAGGAAAGCTGGCGGCGGCTCACCGAGGGCGTGGCGCGCGTAATCCGCTACGCCTGACCGAGCGAATTCCATGGCCTGGTATCGACAATTCCGGAACATCTTCCGGCCCGCGAGCCTCCAACGCGACCTGCACAAGGAGCTGGCGTTCCACTTGAGCGAGCGCGCCGACGAATTGCGCGAAGCCGGAATGAGCGAAGCCGAGGCCGACCGCGCGGCCCACCGCCAATTCGGCAATCTGACGACGCAAGTAGAAAGGACCCGCGATATGGACATCCCCGAACATCTGGAAGCAGCACTTCGAAGTTTGCGCCTGGCCGTGCGCGGCCTGGCGAAGACGCCGGCCTTCTCCGTGACAGTGATCTTGACGCTGGCGCTCGGAATCGGTGCCAACAGCGCGGTCTTTTCCGCCATCGACGCCGTCCTGCTGCGGCCCCTGCCATTTCCCAACGGCGATGCGCTCGTCCAGGTGACGCAATCGCAGCTCAAAAGCCCCGAGCCGAACGTCGCGCCCATCCGGCTGGAAGAGTGGAATCGGCTGAACAGCACCATGCTCGGCATTACGGGCTACTATGCGCAAGACAGCTCAGAACTCTCCGGCGAACTGCCCGAAAAGCTCAAGCGCGAACTGGTGGCGCCGCGTTTTCTGCAAGTCTTGGGAGTGGCGCCGGCGCTGGGCCGCGATTTCAACGCGCAGGAGGAGCATTTCGGCGGGTCCGATGCCATCATCATCAGCGACCATCTGTGGCGCCGTCGCTTCAACGCGAGTCCGGACGTTCTTGGTAAAACGCTGCGCTTCGGAACATATTCCTACCCCATCATCGGGGTGATGCCGCCGTCGTTCCAATTCCCGGACCGCGACGTGGACCTGTGGTCCATCAGCCCGCCGGACGCGCCCTACGCGCAGAGCCGCGACGAAACGTGGTTCACCGCCGTCGGGCGTCTCAAGCCCCGCGTCACCCTGGCGCAGGCGCGCGACAACCTGACCACCGTGCAGTCCAACCTGGCGCGCCAGTTTCCCAAACCCGACGCCGCCATCACCCCTCGCATCCAACTGCTCAAGGAAACTACGATCGGCGGCGTGAGACGGTCGATGTGGATCCTGTTCGGCTCGGTGTCCGTGCTGCTGTTGATCGCCTGCACTAACATCGCGGCGCTCTTACTGTCGCGCTCCACCAGCCGGCAGCAAGAGGTCGCGGTGCGATTTTCGCTCGGCGCCACCAGGGCTTCGGTGGCGGCGCAGCAACTGGCTGAAGTGTTCATCCTGGCGCTTGTGGGCGCGGCTCTCGGCTTACTGGTGGCCATGGGCGCTTCTACCGTTTTCCGCAGCCTGGCGCGCGATCTGCCGCGCATCGAAGAGATCGGGCTCAACTGGCGGATTGTGGTCTATTGCCTGGCTTGCGCGATAGCCACCACGCTGCTGTCGGGATTATTTCCCGCGCTGCGCAGCACGCGGAGGAGCTTGTCGCAGTCGCTGGCGCAGGCCGGACGTTCGCAGGTGTCGGGCCGCCATCCGGTGCAGCTCGCCCTGGTGGCCGCGCAGGTGGCGCTGGCGGTGACTTTGCTCGCCGGCGCGGGATTACTGCTGCGCAGCTTCCAGGAGTTGGGGCGCGTGTATCCGGGGTTCGACGCGCGGCACGTGCTCACCCTCCACGTGAGCACGAGCTGGGCCGAAACCAGCGACTTCAAGGGCAGCAAACAGCGCATGGATCGCATGGTGGACGGCCTGGCTTCCCTGCCGGGAGTGGAATCGGCAGCCACTGCGGCCTTCCTGCCGGGTGTACCCACTGAGTTCCAATTGGATCTCGACACCGCCGAGGGGCGCGCGGAAAGCGAGCCCAAAATGCGCGCCTACGTTCGCTTCGTTACTCCCAGTTACTTCACCACCATGGGCATTCCGCTGCACGCGGGCGCGGTGTGCCGCGATGAGCCGGGCAGATCGGGCGCCATGGTGAATCGAATCTTTGCCAATCTCTTTTTGGAAGGGTCGGCCGCCATTGGGCGACACCTGACGGTCCCTGGCAACGCGTTTATCACGCCCGGCGAAATTCGCGGCATCGTGGGTGACGCGCGGGAGGCCGGACTCGAACGCGAACCGCAGCCCACCGTATATTTGTGCAACAACCTCCTGCAACCCGGAACGTTTTTCCTGCTGCGAACTCACGGCGAGCCTGCCGCCATGGCCGAGACCGCGCGGCGGAAAATGCACGAGCTCGAGCCCATGCGGTCGGTCTACGACGTGACTCCGCTCACCGATCACATCTCGGACGCCTACGCGGAGAACCGTCTGCGCACCATTCTGCTGACCTGCTTCTCGGTGACAGCGGTATCGCTGGCCTGCGTCGGGCTCTATGGCACTCTCACTTACCTGGTGAACCTGCGGCGCCGCGAAGTAGCGCTGCGGCTGGCGCTGGGCGCGCTGCGCTCGCAAGTGGTCAGCCAGTTCCTGGGGGTGGGACTGCGCACGACGGCTCTGGGATGCGCGGCCGGACTGCTGCTAGCGGCGGCGTTCGCGCGCCTGCTATCGGGGATGTTGTTCGGCGTCTCCGCCACGGACCCGGTGACGATAGCGGCAGTGCTGGCCATCGTCCTGGCCGTATCGGCAGCGGCGTCGCTCATTCCGGCGATTCGCGCGGCACGTGTGGAGCCCATGCAAGCGCTTCGGGAAGAGTGACATTTGGGGCCTCGGCAGTGGTATCATTTTCGTGTTCCGGGGAGATCCATGAGCCTGATTCAGTTCACACGAAACCATAGCGACCATTCCACCGACAAGGGGTACCAATTCGAGTTCTTCTGCGACCGCTGCCATAACGGATTCATGTCCGGGTTCGCGCCCTCGGCGATCGGCCTGGCCTCGAGCGCCGCGCGCACGCTCGGCAGCATCTTCGGAGGCGTTCTGGGCAACGTGGGCGGCTCGGCCTACGAAATCGAACGCGCCGTGCAGGGGCCGGGACACGATAAGGCGTTTCGCGAGGCCATCGAGGAGGCCAAACCGAATTTCCACCAGTGTCCCAAGTGCACCAGCTGGGTCTGCCAGGCCACTTGCTGGAATCCCAAGCGCATGCTGTGCTACAACTGCGCGCCCGACGTGGAGACCGAGCTGGCATCCGCGCAAGTGCAGGCGCAAGTGGATCAGATGAGGGACAAGGTGCGGCAGCAGGACCTCACTAAAGGTATGGACCTCACTTCGGAAGCGACCGCGGCGTGTCCCAGTTGCGGCGCGCACACCCAGGGCTCCAAATTCTGCCCGGAATGCGGCAAGCCGCTGCGGCCCAAAGACGAATGTCCGCGCTGCGGCACGCACGTGGAGTTCGGCACCAAGTTCTGTCCGGAATGCGGTAACAAAATGGCCTAGGGAATGCCCGCTTACTCGGGGAAATTCCAGTATCTGGACGCGCCCGGGACGGCGTCGGGCGCGGTATTGAGAGACGGCGCCTGCCAGTTCCGATTCGACACCGAGACCGCCATCGTGACCCCGGCATCGGGCACGCCCATCGCTTTCGATCTGGGCGATGTGGATCGCGCCGTCAAGCACGATTGGGATTTCGAACTGACGCTTTTCACCGGACGGCGCATCCAGTTGCGCCAATTCGGCGCGGCCTTCACCACCATGAGCGAGGAACTGCTGGCGGCCTGGCGCGACCGCACAGTCCGCTGCCTCCTGCTGGAAGACCTGGAGGAAGTGGCGCACTACTCCGCGACGGCCGGGCTCAACGGCCCTCCGGCGCCGGCCGAGATCCGGCTCTACAAGAGCAATGTCGCGGTGCTGCCGCTGGATGGCCCGGCGATTCAGTGGCGGCTGGCGGAAGTGGATGCGGTCTCGTTCGATGAGGCCACCTACACGGTCACGCTGCAATCGGCTGGCGAGCGCCTGGCGATCGCCAAACTCGCCAAGAAGACCGACGAATTCCGCGGCAACCTGGAGGGCGCGCTCGGCGACCTGCGCACGCATGAGGCCGAAGCGCTGCATACCACCTTTCCGTTTCTCGATCCCGATCTCTTGCAGCAGTTCATCGAGGCCATGCCTGAAGGCCGCAGCGTACCGCTCGGCAAGCTGCGGGCGATCCATGCGAAACTGCCGGACGCGCTCCTGGCGCACGCGGTGGATGAGCATTCGCGGCCCTATTTCGACGCGCTGCGCAAGCGGGCGGCGGGCGATTCGGGGGGCGATTCGCTGATGACCGGATTCAAGTTCATTCGCCCGGACGAAGAGAAATCGGCGGAGGAAAGCGTGCAGCCGGAAACGGCGGCGCCGGCGCCCGGCACGGACGGGCAGGAAGACAAGCAGGCGCTGTTTTTCTGGTTCTTCTTCCCCTTGGCGGGCGGCCGCGTAGCGTGGGAAGCGACCACCGGATCGGGCCGCGCGACTTACTTTTTCGACGCTCCAGCGCCGGTGGACCAGGCGATCGCGCACCTCACGCGCGGGCTGGCGCTGGTGAACTTCCGCCGCGAGCCGGTGTACTTGCCGGACGAATCGCTGGAGCGGGAACAGCGCTTCCGGAAGTATGCCATCGGCTGCCGCAAGCTACCCGACTTGCGCACGCTGCGCGCGGCTTTTCGAGGGCGTGCGATACACACGTCGCTGGAGGCGTGGACGGCGCAGGTGGATGCGGCGGGGCGGACGTAGTGTTTTGTATATACAATATGCTACCCTGAGGCAGTGGTCGTTTCCGGGTTTGAATGGGACGCTGATAAACGTTCTGCATATTGCGCGACATGAATTCACGACCGATGAGGTAGAAGAGGTTTTTGCCGGCTCATACAAAGTGAGGCGCGCCCGGCAGAAACGATATATTGCCTTGGGCAAAACGCTGGACGGCCGGCTGGCATTCGTGGTTTTCCAGCGCTTGGCCAGAGGCCGAGTCCGAGTAATCACAGCTCGCGATATGGATGACAACGAGCGGCGGTTATTCCGTCGCAAATAGGTGGACGAGATGAAAAAAAGACTTCCTCCGGCTGCGTCGCCTCTACCGAAATTTCCATCGGATGAAGCGGCTGCCGACTATTTCGAGACTCACTCGGTGGCAGACGTATGGGACAGCCTGCCTGAAAGCAAGGCGGGTAGACTGTCCAGGCCGTTAGCCGAGACAATCCGAAAACGCCATGCCGCCGCAAAATCCCCGATCTCTATTCGCCTGGGCGCCGAGCAGATCGCCGCGGCGAAAAAGATCGCGGCGGGCAAATCGGTCGGGTACCAGACGCAGCTGCGAATGTGGATTGCAGAGGGCATTCGCCGCGAAGCGAGGCGCGCGTAGCCGCTATCGCGCAATGAGCAAGAACAGTATGAAGAAGGCATCGGCATCGAAGAACAGTGACGCCTTGCGAGCAGAGTACGATCTCTAGCAGTTGGCGGGAGGCCTGCGGCGCAAGTACTATCGCCGGGCAACGGCTGGAACCAACCTCGTGCTGATTGAGCCCGACCGGGCAAAGGTCTTTCCGGACGGCGACGCTGCGAACTGTGCGCTGCGCGTATTAGGCGACGCGGTCGTGGCAGTGAATGCCTCAAAGCGCCGGCGCGGACGTTAGAACTTTAGAAAGGGAGCTCGCCATGATCTCTTCGTTGTTCGTAGCATCTTTCGCCCGATCAGGCCGAGGCGCTCCTTTACGATCTTGTGCCCTGGCCGGTATGGCCTTACCGCTCGTTGCGGTCGCCGTTTTCGCGCAGTCTGTTGAGCGACCGAAATTCGAAGTGGCCTCCGTTAAGCTCCTCGCGGACCAGCGCTCCATGGCGGTCCGTCCCATGCCGGGGGGGCGCCTGGTCGCCACTGCTCCCGTCAAGCTGCTTGTCATGAACGCATATGGCTTCCAGCGTTCGGAGATCGTGGGCGGGCCCGACTGGATCAACACCGACTGGTATGAGATCGACGCGAAAGCCGCCGACAATGCTGACCGGGCGCGAGTAATGCTGATGCTGCAAAGCCTGCTGGAAGACCGTTTTCAAATGAAGGTTCATCGCGAGACTCGCGAAACTCCGGTCTACGCCCTGATCATCGACAAGAACGGCCCCAAGCTGGCGGCGCCCAAGGAAGGGGAGTGCTCTACAACCGAGGCTGCGTCCCCCCCGTGCGGGGCAGATGAGAATCTCGCCATTGGCCGCGGGAGTACGCATGGAAGGCAGCCGGGTCCCCATTTCAGAACTGGTCCGGGTCCTCGCCGTCGCAGCGCGTCAGCCTGTACTCGACAGAACGGCCCTGTCTGGCCTGTTCGATATCCGGCTCCAATTCATCGACGAGCCGCCCGGTGCGCCCCCATCCGATTCTCCCGTCCCTCCGCTGTTCGCCGCCGTCCAGGAGCAGCTCGGCCTCAAGCTCGAATCCGCCAAAGGCCCCGTCGAATTCCTGGTCATCGACCGCGTCGAGCGTCCGACTGCCAACTGAAAAGTCCTGTGTAACGTTGCTCCGCTTCCTGGCAGTGTCTCGCCCATCGGCGGCAGCCGTATTCGGAAATCGACTTTACGATGGGAAACGTCGCGCCTCGGGTCTTGCAACAGGGCCGACGCCGGCAAACAAAGCTGCGTCCGAAGATGCAAAACTACCCTTTGCGAGACACCCAGGAGCGTGCGCGCCGACTAACGCCGATCATTGTGTTGCTACTGTAGCAGGTCCCATCAGCGCATGACTATCCAACCCACGTTGCGGCCGAAATGTTTCGGCGCAATGCGGTCCGCATCGCCGAGTTATCCGGCCCCACAAATCACATACTCGATCTCGACCAGTAGTCTTGGGGCCACCTACTCCCGCTCCTCCATCTTCCGTCCGTACCACCACAGCGACCCCGCCCATGCCGCCACGCACGGCACCACAATCAACGCCGACGTGAAGAAAATCGCCGACGCGGCCGACGCCATCGCCATTACCGCGACGATCCCATACATCGGCGATGCGCCCGCGGAGAAGCGCCAGCGTGTCTGCGGGCGTGGGTCCTCGACCGAGGGCCTGCGCCCCATCGCCAGCGCCACGAATGCCGCTCCCATCCCCGCCAGCGGCGCGAGCGGCGCCACCAGCACCGCCGCCACCAGCAGAAACGCCGCGTCCTTCGCCGCCAGTATCCACCAGCCGGGCACCGGAAGCAGCCGGTATCGCGACCATCCGCCCGTGCCATCGAGCCCGAACAAACACTGCGCGTAGCTCGACAGCGCCACCACCACGAGCACCGTCATCGCCATGGATGCCTCCGCGGGTAGCGGCGGCCCTAATATCCGGTAAGTGGCCGACGAGACACTTAGTAAGAGGGCGCAGTAAAAGTCGAGCGTGGAGAGCATTTCCCTCAGGTTCTTGCGGATTAGTTGATCGACTGGCCCGGGGAAGTGCGGAACTCTGCGCCACATCGCCGCCCCGGAAGGCAGCGGCAGCTCGGAGATCACAAAGCCCGCGGCGAACAGTCCGGTTGCCAGCGCCCACAGCCCGACCGTAACGCTGCCGCGTACCGCCCACAGCGCCAGCGCGGCGATCGCCCACGTCATGGGATTCACCCACGGGCTGACCGCGCGCAGCAGCCACAGCTCGCGCTTTTCGAGCGGCCACAAAGCCAGGCGCGACGGCGGTATCTTGCGCAGCGGATCGGTACTCAGAGGAAAGAGAATCACCAGCCCCATAATCAGGAACAGGAACGTCCCCGCCTTTCCCAGAAACAGGACGGCCACCAGAAAGAAGTTATTCCCGGCCAGGGACGCGAAGGATTTCTCGCCGCGCTGGAACGCCCGCCACAGCGCCTTCAGGATGGCGGCGAGCCGAGCCATTCCAGTTCCTCCACTACGGGCGATTCCACTAAGTCGAAGTAATGCGCTTCGAGCGACTGGGGTAATTCGCCGGCCGGCGAATTCCAGACAATCTTACCCTTGCGAATCATCACCACCTGGGTGGCGATCTCCTCCGCCACGGAAAGAATATGCGACGTGAGAAAGACCGTCACGCCGCGGCGCGCCGCCGCTTGCAGCAGGTCGCGCATGATCCGTGAAGTCACCGGATCGACAGCCTCGAAGGGCTCGTCCAGGAACAACACCCGCGGATTGGGTAGGAGCGCCATGGCGAAGCTGGTTTTCTTGCGCATGCCGTGCGAACAGGAGGTGGCGAAAGTGTGGCGGCCGTGCTCCAGGCTCAGGGTATGCAGCAACTGGCTGGTGCGCCGGTGCGTTTCCTGGCGATCCAGTCCGTAGACCGCTCCGGTGAGCAGCAGGTGCTCTTCCACCGTGAGGTCGTCAAATAAGCCGAGATCTTCCGGCAGCACGCCGATCCGCTGCTTCAACTCCCGCGGGTTGGCGGCGGCGTCCAATCCGCACACCTCCACCGTTCCCGACGACGGCGCCAGCAGGCCCGTGAGCATCTTCACAGTGGTCGATTTGCCGGCGCCGTTCGGCCCCAGGAAAACGCAGATCGCGCCGGCGTCTACCTCCAGATTCAGGCCGTCGACGGCGGTGAAATCGCCATAGCGGCGTGTCAGGTTACGGCAAGAGATCATCCATTCTATTGTGCCCGCTCGCAGGCGGCGGCGAAACTGCTAAAATTCTCGTCACAAATACGCCGTGGACGCCGTTTTAAGGGTTGTGCAGCCCGCAGAGGAAATCGCGTTGAGCTCTTCGGAGTGGTTCGACGCGCTGTTTCACGCCCATTACGCGCGGGTGGTGGGAATGCTCGGCCGGCTGATGGGCGACCGTGGGCAGGCCGAAGAGATTGCCGCCGACGCGTTCTGCAAGCTGGCCCGCCACCCCGCCGGAGCCGGCAATGAGGGTATAACTGCCTGGCTCTATCGCGTGGCCATCAATGCCGGGCTCGACGCGGTACGCTCCAACAGCCGCCGAAAACGGTGGGAGGTGCGCGCGACAGCCACGAGTTCGAACAGCGCGGAGCCGGAAGCGCTGGAACGGCTGCTCAGCGAGGAGCGCCGCGAGCGCGTGCAGAGGGTGTTGGCGGCGCTCAAACCGCGCGACGCGCAGATGCTGCTGCTGCGCTCGGGAGGCATGTCGTATCGCGAGCTGGCGGAGACTCTGGGGATTCACCCGGGCTCGGTGGGCGGCATGCTGGCGCGGGCGGAGCAGGAATTCGAGCGCCGATACCGTGCGCGCTACGGAGGGCATCTATGAAGAATTGCTGGACGGACGGCGATCTGCGGGCCCATATGGATGGCGAACTGGCGCCGGACGCACAGGCGGCGATCGCCGCACACCTGGAGGCCTGCTCCGCATGCGGCGCGCGCTATCGCGAGCTGGCGCAGCGGGCGGCGTGGGTTTCGGCGGTGATGGATTTCTCGGAAAACGCGCCGGCGATCCCGGCCGCGCGTCCGCGTCCGCGGCGCTGGCTGCTGGGGGCCGTAGGGTTGGCAGCTTCGCTGGCCGTCGCTTTGCTCTTGCTGCCGAAGCGCGCGCCCGAACGTCCCGTACAGGTGGTGGCGAAGGTAGTCGTCCCTCCTGTCCCCGCTCCTGTCCAGACCGCGGCCCCGGCGGTACACCCCGCCGTACATCATGCGGCACCGCGCCGTCAGGAGCCGCCCGAGGAGTTCCTGCGTCTCGATGACGAGCCCATCGAGACGGCCACCATCGTTCGCGTGAGCGCCGAGGATGGCGCCTTGCAAGCAGATTTGATCGTAGGTCCGGATGGGCGGGCTCATGCCATCCGGGTGGTGAGGAACCAGTAAGTCAACCAAGGAGCAAGTATGAGATTATTCATCGCGATATTCGGTCTTCTGGCATTCGGCGCCGCGGCGCAGAACAAAACTTCGCCGAACGTCTTCTTTGATTCTTCTCCGGTGATGGGAAAGACCGTCAAAGGCGCGCCCTATTCCGCCGACGAAATCACCGAGTCCTCGCAGGTTCTGGCCGACGGCACGCACATCAGCCGCCAAAGCAAGGCTACGGTCTATCGCGATAGCGAAGGCCGCGTGCGGCGTGAAAGTCCCAATAAGATTGTCATTTATGACCCGGTGGCGGGTTTCAGTTACACCCTGGACCCGGCTACCATGACCGCCGTGAAATCAAACATGGGCGTGCTGCTCATGAATCGCCAAAAGACCTTCTTCGTCGCGAGAACGGTCCCCCGCTCGTGGCCGGCCACAATCACGGTCGACGCGGACGCCAAAGCACAGCTCGACAAAGTGCAAGCCGAAGTAGCAGTACAGTTAGACCAGGCGGCGGCGAAATTGGTCGCCACCGGCGGCGCGGCGGCCACCGAAACTCTCGGCCAACAGGCCATCGAGGGCATTATCGCCGACGGAACCCGCACCACCGAGACAATCGAAGAGGGCGCAATCGGCAACGACCGGCCGATCCATGTAGTCGATGAGCGCTGGTTCTCCTCAGACTTACAGACCGCCGTAATGACCAAACATTCCGACCCGCGCAGCGGCGAAGAGATCTTCCGCCTCAGCAACGTGCAGCGCAGCGAGCCCGCGGCCTACCTGTTTGTGGTGCCAGCGGACTATAAGGACGCGAGGATAATCGGGGACGCGAAGGAACAATAATCCCATGCG
>CAZARO010000042.1:0-12573 GCA_964487165.1 uncultured Solibacteraceae bacterium
GCTCCGCAAACGCTCGACCTGGGCCGCTCCGTGCCGGAGCTGCTGGCCTGCGGCGGCGAGCTGAAGAACACCTTCTGCCTCACGAAAGGGCGCCACGCCATCCTGAGCCAGCACATCGGCGACCTGGAGAATTACGAAACGCTACTCTTCTTCGAGGAGACGCTGGCCAACCTGAAGAAGCTGTTTCGCGTGACGCCGCGGGCGGTGGCGTACGACCTGCATCCGGCGTATCTCAGCACCAAGTACGCGCTGGGACTGGAGGGCGTGGCCAAGATCGGCGTGCAGCACCACCACGCTCACATCGCCGCCTGCATGGCCGAGAACGGATTGACGGGCGATGTGATCGGGGTGGCTTTCGACGGCACGGGATACGGCACCGACGGCGCTATTTGGGGCGGCGAGTTTCTGGTGGCCAGCTATGGCGGCTTTGAACGGCGCGCGCACCTGCGGTACGTCCCGTTGGCTGGCGGCGATGCGGCGGTCCGCCAGCCGTGGCGCCCCGCGCTGGCCTACCTGATCGACGCGTTTGGCCCCGATGCCCCGTTCGAAGCCGCGCCGGAGGCGCACGTCCGCGTGGTGCGCCGCATGATCGCCGCCAGCGTCAACACGGTCCCGACTTCGTCCTGCGGGCGCCTGTTCGACGCCGTGGCGTCGCTCGTCGGATTGCGCCAGGAGGTGAACTTCGAGGGGCAGGCGGCCATCGAACTGGAGACGATCGCGGATGATGGGTGTACGGAGCGCTATCCGTATGGAATCGACGGAGACGGCCCGTGGCAAATCGATTTCCGGCCGGCCATCGAGAACATCGTGCGCGACGTCTCCGCGGGTGCGCCGCGCGGCCGGATGGCGGCGAAGTTTCACAACGCGCTGGCGGAGGCCATGGTCGAGGTTTGCCAGCGTATCGGCACGGAAAGCGGGCTGCGGCGCGTGTGCTTGAGCGGGGGGACGTTTCAGAACGTCCGCTTGCTGGGCGCGGCGGTGGCCGGTCTGCGCGCGGGCGGGTTCGAAGTGTTCCTGCACGCCCGGGTGCCTCCCAACGACGGCGGAATCGCACTGGGCCAGGCGGCCATCGCCGCGCATGGAGTTCGGCCATTTACTCCCTAACTGGCGGGCTGAAGCCCACCCCACCAGGGGATCGACACAACTTGGTGGCTCGGGCTTCAGCCCGCGAAAGGCGGCCATCGCCGCGCATGCCAAGTGGTAACCGATTTGTCGCCAAATATTTATGGGGTTGATGTCGATTACCGCCGTCCCCGTTCGTCATACCATCGAGGAGATTACGAATGCCCAACGCATTTGTACACGTGGAACTGAACACCCAGGATGTGGATGCCGCGAAAGCTTTCTATGGAAAGCTATTCGCGTGGAAGCTGGAAGATGTACCCATGGGCGGCGGCACATACACCATGGTCAAGCCGGGGAGCGGCACCGGCGGCGGAATCGTGAAGCACCCCATGCCGGGCGCGCCTTCGGCATGGCTGGCGTATGTGCAGGTGGACGATATCCATGCGGCGACCGCGAAGGCCAAGGAACTGGGAGCGAACATTATCGCTGATGTTACCGAAGTAGTGGGCATGGGATGGTTCAGCATCCTGATCGACCCGGCCGGAGCCACGCTGGGCCTCTGGCAGACAAAAATGTAGGCGTGAAAGGGGCTCCGGCGCCGCCGCCGGGGCCTCGAAAGTCCCGCAGGTAACACTAACTTTTCAGATAAATCCACTAAGGGGTACTGGTAAGGCGGTGGTCCTCGACCGGTCCTTCTGGTCCTTGTCGCGAAAAGTCGTTCCGATTTACCCTGGGGTCTACTTACGACCATGATGCTAGTCAGGAATGCGAGCGGCACCACACAACCGGGAGTGATTTTGGCCTTGACCGGGGCCATGATGCGGGTCGCGCTGAAAGATAGCGACGACGTGGAAGAGTACCGGCTCATGAACCAGACGTGGATCAGTACGCAATGCGAGCCGGTGACGTTCGAATTCCCGCTGGGGGTTTTCGAGGCCATCGGAATGATGCCGCCGCCAACCACAGGACTGCGCCAGTGAGTGTCGATGTCGCCCAGGAATCGCTGACCGAGCGAATGGGCCGGGGCCGGCTGCCGATGGAGGAAGCGCTCAAGTACGCTACCCAGATCGCCACCTGCCTGCGGGACCTGCATCTGCAACGCCTGGCATATGGCGCGGTCAGCTCGCAGTTGATTGTGCTCGGTCCGTCGGGCGCCACGTTGCGGACTAACGGCGGCCTGACACACTTTGGTGAAGGGCACTTCGATGTGACTGCGTTCGGCTGGGTGTTGGGTGAAATGCTGCGCGCGATTGACGGGCCGGAGGAACTGCGCGAGAAGATCGCCGCGCTGGCCGTGCGTTGCCAGGAAGAGACCCCGGACATGCAGCGGGTCCTGATCGCTTTGCGGCTGCTGGGGCTTCAGGCGCGCCAGGCCATGGCGGTGAAGCGAGGGTTGATGCCGGCGCGCATGCCGGAAGCGGCCGCCCGGCCGAAGATGAGGGAGACAGTCCTGCTGCGGTTCCAGACGATGCTCCAGTGGAGGCCGCTGGCCAGCCTCGCCGCCTCGGCTCTCTCCGGCAAGTAAGCCAATGATAGAATCGACTCGGCGAGCCGGGTCGACATGAGCGACGAAACATCCATCCCCACATCCATCCCTACATGCATCGATAGGAGAGAATTTCTTCGCCGGGCCGGTATCGCCGGCGGCGTGCTGGCTGGCGGAGCCCTGGCGGAGGCGCAGCCGCCATCGTCCGTTTCGCTCATTCTGAATCCCGCGGACGCGGTAGCATCGGCCGCCCCGGCTGTCTGGGCTCTACAAGAACTCGAACGGGCACTCGCAGACGCGGGCATGAAGGTGAGCCGCCGGGAGCGGCTGGAAGAGGCGCCGGCGAGCGACTTCTGCCTCCTTGTTTCCGGCCTTCAGGCTCCCGTTGCGGCGGCGGCGTTGAAGGCCGCGAACGTCATCGCGCCGGACGAGTCGGAGAGCCTGGTTGTCCTCAATGCCAAGGTCGCGGCGCGGCAGGTATTGCTGGTCTGCGGCAGCGATGCGCGCGGTGTGGTCTATGCGCTGCTCGAACTGGCGGACCGCGCGCGCCATCAATCTGGATCGCGCGGGCCGCTGTGGGTCGGGTTGCCGTTGGTGGAACGGCCGGCCAACGAAGTGCGCAGCATCATGCGCCAGTTCACCAGCGAGCCGCTGGATAAGCCGTGGTTTTACGATCGCGAAATGTGGCCGCAGTATCTCAGCATGCTGGCCACCGAGCGGTTCAATCGCTTCCACCTGGCCTTCGGTTTCGGCTACGATTCGCTCCAGCGGGTGACGGATTCGTACCTTCTCTTTCCCTACCCTTTCCTGCTCTCCGTGCCCGGCTACAACGTCCGCGCGAGCAATCTGCCGGATGACGAACGCGACCACAATCTGGAGACGCTGCGTTTCATCAGCGAGCAAACTGTGGCGCGCGGAATCGAGTTCGAACTGGGAATCTGGATGCACGGCTATGTGCTCGCCAACAGTCCCGGCGCGCGCTATCTCATCGAGGGGTTGAACGCCGGGAACCACGCGGAATATTGCCGCGATGCCATGACCGCCGTATTGAAGGCTTGCCCGGCGATTTCCGCGGTGGGGCTGCGCATTCACGGCGAAAGCGGCATCGCCGAAGGCAGCTACGATTTCTGGCGCACGGTGTTCGATGGCGTGAAGCGCTGCGGCCGAAGAGTGGAGATCGATCTGCACGCCAAGGGAATCGACCAGACCATGATTGCGAGCGCGCTGGATACCGGGATGCGCGTGAATCTCTCGCCCAAATATTGGGCCGAGCACCTGGGCATGCCGTATCACCAGACGGCCATCCGCGACCTGGAGATGCCCGTCGCGGGCCACACCGGCGCGGGCCTGATGACGCTCAGCGAGGGCGCGCGCGTCTTCACGCGCTACGGATATGCCGACCTGTTGCGCTACGACCGCCGGTACACCGTGCGGCATCGCGTGTTCTCCGGCACGCAGCGACTGCTGCTTTCGGGCGACGCGGTTTGGGCCGCGGCCTATGCGCGCGCCTACCAGTTTTGCGGCTCCACGGGCGCGGACCTGATGGAGCCGCTCACCTGCCGGGGGCGGCGCGGCAGCGGGGGTCCGGGCAATCGTCTGGGATACGCCGACGCTTCGCTCGCGCCGCGGTGGGACTGGCAGAAATATGCCTACTGGTATCGCCTGAGCGGCCGGTTGATGTATGACCCGGGCACCAATTGGGACGTTTGGCGGCGCGAGATGCGGTCCTCGTCGCTCGAATCGGCGCTGGCGCACGCCAGCCGCATTCTGCCCATTGTGACCACGGCGCACATGCCCTCGGCGGCGTGCGACGCGTACTGGCCGGAGATCTATTGGAACCAGCCTATGGTGACCGTCGCCCGCACGAATCCGTACAGCGATTCGCCCACGCCGCGGACGTTCTGCAACGTCAGTCCGCTGGACCCGCAGTTGTTTTCGCGCACGATCGATTTCGCGGAGGAGATGCTGAACGGGAAACGCTCGGGCAAGTATTCGCCCATCGAGGTGGCGCAGTGGCTGGAAGATGCGGCGGACTCCGCGGAGGCGGATTTGGCCAAGGCCGGCGAGCAGGAATCGGCCGAATATCGGCGGATCAAGATCGACGTAACTTTACAGATCGGGTTGGGCCGCTTTTTCGGGTCTAAATTCCGCAGCGGCGTGCTGTACGCCATCCACCAGAAATCGGGCGATCACGCGGCCCTGGAGGAAGCGTTGAAGGCCTACCGCAAGGCTCGGGCGGCGTGGGCGGGGCTTCACGAGAGTGCGAGCGCTTATGCGGCC
This sequence comes from uncultured Solibacteraceae bacterium, assembly GCA_964487165.1. Lineage (GTDB taxonomy): Bacteria > Acidobacteriota > Terriglobia > Bryobacterales > Bryobacteraceae > PALSA-129. Next base: position 4,832 of record CAZARO010000042.1, read on the forward strand.
GACTTATCGGTAAGCGACCGGTTCGACGAGCGCGGGCAGTGGAATGATCGGTTGGCGCCAATCGACGAAGATATCGCGCAGATGGAGCAGGGGCTGGAGTCGGCGAAGAGTGTGGATGACGCGCACGTGCGTGCCGCGGTAGCGGAGGCGCTCGCGCGGCCGCAGAGGACCATCGCGCGCTGCCGGCATGTTCCGCCGCCGCGATTCCGCCGGAAAGAAGTGTTGGCCGTGCAGATCGCGGTCATGGGCAGGGCGAAGGCGGTGCGGATGTATTATCGCCACGTCAATCAGGCGGAGCGTTTCGAGAGCGTGGAGATGCAGGTGCAGGCGGGCACTTATCGCGCAGTTATTCCGGCGGCTTATACCGATTCGCCCTATCCGCTGCAATATTACTTCGAAGTTAGAGAGTCGGCGGAGAAGGCTTGGCTCTATCCGGGATTCGCGGCAGACCTGGCGAATCAACCTTACTATGTGGTGCGGCGAACGTAAGGGCATGGTCGAAACCTGCAGGCCGCCTTTCAGGCAGCCTCTGGAGTTTGGCCATTTGCTTCCTAACTGGCGGGGTGAAGCCCACCCCACCGGTGGCGCGGGCTTCAGCCCGCGATCCAGGCCGCCTTTCTGGCGGCCTCACTGCCACGAGCCGAATTTCTCGGGCTTTGCCGACGGCGGCCTTAAGGCCGCCTGCAGGCACGATTGCCTGCCCCACCCTCAACCACGATTCGCCGAGAGCCCGGCCGAACCTGAAATAGACGGCTTCGTGTCTTGGAGGCATCGAGTAGAACAAAAGAGCCCGGAACAGAGATACGTTCCGGGCTCGTCCAGGATGGCCACTGTTCATATGCCGTTCCGCCGCGGGTTGAGGCCTCGGGGAGCCCTGTTAGTTCTCTCTGGCCGCGGCCAACCGGAGAGCGACCGCGGACCCCAGGGACAGCAGGCCGATAAGACCGATCAGCGGCATTGACGATGCGGTTTCGGGAAGAGAATCGGCTACATCAGAAGCCGGCGCGGCCGGCGTGTCGAGGGCGACAAGGAACGCCTCGCCGACCTCGACTTCTTTGCCGGTGGGCTCTTCGGCCTTGATAGGAGCCCGCTCCATGTCGGCGACTTCCGGTCCGTCCACAGCGGCGTCAGCCTTGGTTGTGTCGGGCGTGAACTCTATAGGCATGGAAGGAACGGGGGTGGAATTGGCTGCGGCCAGCGCCAGGGCCTTGGTCTTCGGATAGACGAATTCGTGGCCGTAGTTCCGGCCGGGGTAAAACCACGCCTTCACGGCGACCGGCGATCCGGCGGCGCGCTCGTGGAAGTTGATGATAGGCTCGCTCGCGGGACGGAGACGGTAGTCGGGAATCGCGAGGAACGTGCCATATACATGGTTTTCGTCCTTGTTGAACACTTGCACGATATGCCGGTTCGAGGCAGAGCTGTGCAGCTTGAAGACGTAGGTTCCGGCCGGCAGAACTTGTCCCGGTATCTCGACCGGGCCGCTGAAGGTGAATACGGTTTTCTGGTCCCATTGATCGGCCTTGGCGCCTGGCAGCAGTGCCATGGCTCCAAGGCCGACTAACAACATCATTTTCGTTTGTAACTTGCTCATGTTTTTTCTCCAACTAAAGAAATTAGCCAGGCGCTAGTGTTACTCGTGAAACCGGGTTCTTACACTAGACGGTCGCCTTACGAACATACAGAAGGCAATTCGCCAACCAAAGGCGGACTCGACCTGTCTTCAACATGTTGGAGCGGCGCGCGGCGGACTAAGCCGTCCGGATAGCGCCAAAACGGACTGGACGAGGCGAAACTGTGCGACGCGCCGGTGTCTCAAACCACCGAATGGTATGATTTCGTACAGGCGGGCGGCCGGCAGGGGATCGAGATAACATCGAAAAAGCTCATCGAAGCATCATTGGGTATTCATGATTCACACGGAAATCAGCCCCGGCGCGCGCCCATTGACATCCACGCTCTGGCGATGTGCGCTGGGCGTTGCGCTTGTGGCGGCCGCGCTGGGCGTAACGCTAGCTTTGCAGAGCGTGGTCTCTACCGCCGGATATGTCTTTTTCTATGCCGCGGTGGTCGCCAGCACCTGGTACTGCGGAAAGTGGGCGGGAGCGGTCACCGTCGTCCTCAGTACACTGGCGGTTGCATACTTCTTCATACCGCCGATTCATTCCTTTTCGGTGAGCCGGGAGTATATTCCCGTCTTCGTGGAATTCGCTCTCACCGCGGCGATGGTGGGCTGGTTCAGCGCGTGGCGAAGAAAAGCCGAGACGGCGCTGCAACAAGCCCGCAACGATCTCCAGCTCCGGGTGGAGGAGCGGACCGCGGAGCTGAAGCAGTCGAATGAGCAGTTGCTGGCGGAAATCGTGGAGCGCCAGCGCGCGGAGGAGTCCTACCGCGAAGCGCAAGCCGAACTCGCCCGCGTGACCCGGATCAGCGCGCTGGGCGCGTTGGCCGCGTCCATCTCTCACGAGGTGAACCAGCCGCTGGCCGCCGTGGTGACCAACGCCGATGCCTGCATGATGTGGCTCTCCAGCGAGCCGCCCAATCTGGAGGAGGCGCGCATCGCCGTGGACTGCATCGCCCAGCAAGGTACGCGCGCCAGCGACGTGGTCCGCCAGATTCGCGCCATGTTCACGAAGGGCACGCCGGAGCGAAGCAGGGTGCAGGTAAACCAACTGATCCAGGAGGTGGCCGCGCTCATGCAGACGGATGCAGCCAGAAACCAGGTAACCATCGAGACAGAGTTGGCTGAGGACCTTCCCGACGCCATGGCCGACCGCGTCCAATTGCAGCAGGTGCTGGTGAATTTGATCCAGAATGGCATTGAGGCGATGAGCGGCATTAGCGGCCGTCCCCGGCGGCTCGCGATACGCACGCAAAGACAGGCTTCCGGCGAGGTCCTGATCGCCGTGCAGGATTCGGGCCATGGAATATCGCCGAAGAACGAGAGGCGCATCTTCGACACCTTCTTTACGACCAAGCCCCAGGGCATGGGTATGGGCCTGTCGATCAGCCGTACCATCGTGGAGTCTCACGGCGGCCGGCTGTGGGCCAGCGCCAACAGCGATTTCGGCGCCACACTGCAATTCACGCTGCCGGCCGACCCGGGAGCCGCATCGTGACCTCCGACCCGATCGTATTCGTAATCGACGACGATGCGGCCATCCGCGACGCGGTGAAGAAACTCATCTCATCCGTCGGCTTGCGGGTGGAAACGTTCGGATCGACGCAGGAGTTTCTCGACCGCAAGCGCCCGGACGGGCCGGCGTGCATGGTTCTCGACGTGCGGTTGCCGGACGTGAGCGGACTGGAATTCCAGCGTGACCTGAGCGCGGCCGACATCCCCATCCCGATCATTTTTATTACCGGCCATGCCGATGTTCCCATGACCGTGCGCGCCATGAAGGCGGGGGCGGTGGAGTTCCTCACCAAGCCGTTCCGCGGGCAGGAACTGCTGGACGCGATCCAGGAGGCTATTGCCCGCGACCGTGCGGCATGGAACGAGCGCGCGGAGAATTCGGAGCTTCGTGCCCGTTATGAGACCCTGACGGGGCGCGAAAAAGAGGTCTTCGCGCTGGTTGTCTCGGGATTGCTCAACAAGCAGATCGGCGCCGAACTGGGCACCAGCGAATTGACCGTCAAGACGCATCGCGGACGAGTGATGCAGAAGATGGAAGCGGAGTCCCTGGCTGACCTGGTGAGAATGGCCGAGAAACTAAAGCCCTTCAAACACAAGTAGCCTTCTGCGACCAAGGTAGCATGGACTAAGAATCCCGTTGCCCTTATCATGAAGTTGGATGAAGACTGCCGAACAAGGCGCGGACGGGGAAGTTGCAGGGTTTCTGCCGCCTCCCAGCATCTCGATCGTGGATGACGATGCGTCCATACGCGAGGCATTAAAAAGCCTCATGAGATCCGTGAAATTCAACGTGGAAGCGTTCGCTTCGGCGGAGGAATTCCTGGCGTCGGAGCACCTCGATAAGACGTCGTGCCTGATCCTGGACGTGTACCTGCCGGGCATGAGCGGGTTCGATCTGCAGACCCGTTTGAACGCCGACCGGCGCGCTATCCCCATCATCTTTATCACCGCCCACGCGGATGAGATTTCGCGGCAGAGAGCCTTAAAGGGTGGAGCGGTAGAACTGTTGGCGAAACCTGTCCGGCGAGATCCTTTATTCAAAGCTATCCGGGTGGCGATGGAATCCTAAGCAAAGGCTCTGCCCTTGATTGGCGGGCTGAAGCCCACCCCACCAGGTGGATCGAGACATCTCGGTGGCGCGGGCTTCAGCCCGCGAACCAAGGCCTCGGTCCTTGAACAAGCCCCAGAGCTCTCGTCCCATCTTCCCTGAGTAAGCGCAGGTAATTCCCCACAAAACTGAGTACTCGAATCCTACTAAAAGAGGATATCATTCCACCCGTCAGTCCGCCTACGATGATTCTGGTGGGGGTTATTAGAGAATAACCCGAGCCAAGACACAAAAGTAACGAAACAAACAGGAGCAAATAGAAGACAATGTGGAACCTTGATCAAGCACGCGAGAACGAAGCAGATTCGCATGGAATCATCGGAACAAGCCGCCTTCTGACGTCGGTGATGGACCAGGTCGGCGTAGTGGCGCCCACCACCTCTACGGTGCTCATTCAGGGCGAAACCGGGACCGGAAAGGAGTTAATTGCGCAGGCGATACACAACCTGAGCCCTCGGCGCCAGGCTCCACTTGTCACCTTGAACTGCGCGGCGATTCCCGCCGGCCTGATCGAGAGCGAGTTGTTCGGCCACGAGCGCGGGGCTTTCACGGGAGCTCTGACGCAGCGGATGGGCCGCTTCGAAATGGCCCATGGCGGAACGCTCTTCCTGGATGAAATCGGCGACCTCGCATTGGATCTGCAAGTAAAGTTGCTGCGCGTACTCCAGGAGCAGGAGTTCGAGCGCTTAGGCGGCACGCGAAGCATCCAGGTGGACGTTCGCCTGGTGGCGGCCACCAATCGCGATCTGGTGCAGATGGTGAAAGACAAGCAATTTCGCGCGGACTTGTACTACCGGCTGGGAGTATTTCCCATAGCCCTGCCGCCGCTGCGGGACCGCAGCGAGGATATTCCGGCTCTGGTCCGGCACTTTATCACCAAATTCTCCGAGCGGCTGAACAAAGTTATCGAAGATATCCCCGAAGAAACCATGGATGCAATGGTCACTTACAACTGGCCGGGCAATATCCGGGAATTGCAGAACTTCATTGAGCACGGCGTGATTGTTTCCTCCGGCCCGGTATTTCAACCGCACCTCGACAAGCTGCAGTCCTGGAAGAAGAGCCCGGCGGTCAAAAACGGCAAGACCCTTGAGGCCGCCACGCGGGACCACATTCTACAGGTTCTGGAGGAGACCAAGTGGGTGGTTGGCGGCAGGCACGGCGCCGCGGCCTATCTGGGGATCGCCCGAACTACGCTGATCGCTAAGATGAGGCGGCTTGGAATCGAGTTCGCGCGGGGTGGCGAGGGCCAGGCATTCGGAGCGGTGGCATAACCTTTAAACCTGGCTGCAGGCGGCCGCTGGAGTTGGCGGGCTGAAGCCCACCCCACCAGGTGGCGCGGGCTTCAGCCCGCGAAAGGCCGTCTGAAAGCCGGCCTGCAGGCAAGATTGCCTGCCCCACCTTAAGCCACCATCACCGGGCGAGTCTTCTCCTGTGTCCGTGTCAGCTTCGCTACCAATATAGTCAAGTCATCCTGAAACTGCCCCTCTGCGATGAAGCCAGTGGCCGCCTTCAGCAAACTTTCGAGCACTACTCGTGGGGCCATTCCGATGGAGGCGCGGACCAGCGGAGCCAACTGCGAGTCCCCGAAGTCCTCGCCCTCCGGGCTGGTGGCCTCCAGCAGACCGTCCGAACAAACGATCAGCGTCTCGTCATCGTCCAAGCGGATGTATTCTTCTTCGTACGATGCCTTCGACAGCAGTCCGACCACCGGCCCGCCCGTTTCCAGCCGCCGCAATTCACCCGACGACGAGGCTAAGAAAGGCGCTGGATGTCCGGCGTTCACATAACGGAAATCGTGCCGCCACGGATTATAGATCCCCCAAAACAAGGTAACGAACTGCGCCGAGTTCCCTTCCTTCAGCAACTGGTTCAGGCGTCCGGCCATCTGATCGAGGCGCGAGTTGCCGCCGTTTGCGGCGATGAAGGCACGAATGGCGCCGCGCGCCACGCCCATGCGCAGCGCGGCCTGCATCCCTTTGCCGGAGACATCGGCGAGGACAACGACAGTCTCGCCGGCATCGGTGCGGAACACGTCGTAAAAGTCGCCGCCCACCTCGCCTGCCGGCACGCATTCGCCGGCAAACTCGATATCGCCATCGCCGGAGTGAGGCAGAAGCTTCTGTTGCACCACCCTGGCCAGCTGCAGTTCGCTTTCCAGTGCCCGCCCCTTCACATACGCGGGCAGCCGCACCACCAGAATGAGAACCGAGCCCAAAAGCAGCATGGCAGCGGCGGTGCTGATCAGCAGGTTGCGGCCCAGCGGATGGAGAAGGCCCTCCTCCGTTCGCAGGAAGAGGGCAACCTCCACCATGCGCTGCTCATCCGGTACGGCGCTGAGTTGGAGCGGCTGTTTCATGGGCAGCAGCGCGATGAGAATCTCGCCGCGCGAGCTGTCCTGCACCACGGAAACCCTGCCGCTGCGCCCCGTCCCGTCGGCCGCCGGCATGACATGAGGCTCGACCGTCCCACTCGAAGCTTCCACCTCATTGCCGGCGGTAAGGACCCTGATCCAGGCCATTTCATCGCCTCTGTCCTCGCGAGTCTCGCGCAGCACGCGCTCCAGGCTGGCGATAGTGTCAATATGTTCGCGGCGGATCTCGTGCTCCAGAGAAGAGACCTCTTCGACCGCCCGCAGGTATCCCTCGTCACGCGCGAACCGCGCGCGGACGTAGCGGTAGGCGAACACCGTATCGACGACGAGCAATACCGCCATCACTGCGCCGATGGCCGCGGCCGTCTTGAACCAAAAAGATGCTGGGCGTTTCATATATAACCTCCGCACTCACTTACGGCGTCCACCCGTCCGGGCGCCATCCGGCGGCGCCATGGCCGATCCGCGATTGCGCGCGTCGCGTTCGCCCTCTACCGAACCTCCGCCGCGCGGCTCGGTCGGAATCGCAGGACGGACTTGCGGACGTTGCGGCGGCGCCGGACGCTCGGGCCGCTGAGGCGGCGCCGCGGGCGCTTGCGCGGGTGGCGCGGCGGGCGGTTGTGTGGGACGCGGCGCCGCTGGAGCTGGCCGCGAATGCATCGGCGCCGGGGCGGGAGCGGGAGCCGCTTCCGGCTTCCAGGTGCGATCCTGACGTGTCTGCCAATTGCCACCATTGTTGCGATGCACGTTTCCGTCGCGGTCGGTGTAGACGTTGTTGGGAAGTCTTGGTCGGGGCGTCGTCACGGGATCGGGACGAGTGGACGGACGCGAGTCACCGCGTCCTTTGCCGGGCTTGGTACCGTCACCACCGCGGCCAGGGCGCGGTTGCGGCCGGTCGGGATCGCCTCCCGTGGCCGGCTTGCCGGGATCGCTTCCCGGCGTCGGCCTACCCGGACCAGTTTCTGTGGCCGGTTTACCAGGATCGCCTCCCGTGGCCGGTTTGCCAGGATCGCCTTCCGGCGCCGGCCGACCCGGACCGCCTCCCGTGGCCGGTTTACCAGGATCGCCTCCCGTGGCTGGCTTACCGGGATCGCTTCCCGGTGCCGGCCGACCCGGACCCCTTC
>CAZARO010000043.1:0-12564 GCA_964487165.1 uncultured Solibacteraceae bacterium
AGGCGGCGCTCGATTCGGGCGTCAGCTACCTCGCCAGTTTCGCGGAGTACGCGCGCGCGCTGGCGCCGCGTGAGGCGCGGCCTGCCACGCACCGCGAAGACGGCCCCGAATATCCCCCGGTGGAGCATCCCGAGCAGGTTTCCGAATGGGAGCGCACGCTCTATCGCGCGATGCATGTGGCCAGCCTCACGCCCGTGCCGCAGTACGAGGAAGCGCCTTACATTCTCGACTTCGCCCTTTTTCAGGGCGAGCGCAAGCTGGACATCGAGGTGGATGGCGAGAACTACCATCGCAACTGGGATGGCGAGCTCTGCCGGCGCGACCAGATCCGCTCGCGCCGCCTGGCGGATCTCGGCTGGGATATTCTGCGCTTCTGGGTGTACGAGGTCCGCGACGATCTGGAGGGTACCGTGCGGCGCGTGAAGGCGTGGATGGAACAGGCGTGAGCGACTTGCACGTGCTGCCCGGCCGCTTCGCTGTCTGCCGGCTCGCCGCGGACGCCGCTGTTCCCGCCACCTTCTTCTCCGTGACGCGCACTCCCGATGAACTATCGGTGGTCTGCGCCGAGGAGCTCGCGCCGGAGGGAGCGCGATGCGAAAACGGATGGCGCATCTTGCAGGTCGCCGGCCCGCTGGATTTCTCGCTCACCGGAGTGCTGGCCGCGATCGCCGCGCCATTGGCCAACGCCGGCGTGAGCATTTTCGCGCTCTCCACCTTCGATACCGATTACGTCATGGTGAAGGAAGCGAATCTCGCCAAGGCGGTGGAGGCTCTGCGGGCCGCGGGTCACCGCGTTTCGTGACGCAGAATGTCGGCCACTTGCAATTTCGCCCCGCTGCCGAACGGAACAGGAATTTCGTCGCTTGCCTGCCAGGTGACGGTGCGGCCGTCGCGCGTGGTGACTTTTATCTGAGCGCGGTCCGGATCCACCACCCAGAATTCTACCGAGCCATTGGCGAGACACGTCCGCTCCTTTTCGTAGATCTCGGCAGCGGTGTTGGAGGGCGACAGTACCTCAACAACCAGCTCCGGTGCTCCACGTATATTGTCGTCCGGATCGGCCCGCCGAAATCTCTCCGCGCAAACATAGGCCACATCGGCCACCCAAAGCTCGTTCTCCGGCAGCGGGCGGTAAGCGAGTCCCGTATCGACAAGGCTCCCGGGTTCGGCGTACGGTGAGAGTAACTCGCGTAGATTGCGTTGAATCAGAGCATGCTTGAGCTTTGGGCGGGCCACAGCGACGGGCACCCCGTGGCGAAGCTCGTGATACACCGGGCCGGAATCTTCGGATAACTGCCGGAATGCCTCCACTGTCATTGGGCGGGTGATAGACGCCATAACTGCGATTATACGGCCCAACTTGGTACTCCATTTCATGAATTCGCCAACGTATTCTGCTGCAACCGCTCCCTGATGGTCGCGGCTCTGAACGAGGCTGCATACAGAGCCGCGACCGTAAGGGAGCGGTTGGTTGAGTCTGCGGAATACGCATCTGTATTTGCGAAATGGTGTACTTAGTTCCGCAACTTCGCGATGCTCTCGCGGATCTTGTCGGCGGTCGGAAAATCGGGATGGTGCAGCAGAAAATCCTCCAGCGCGTCCGCCGCCTCCCTATTTTCTCCGCGCCGCAGATGGATCTCCGCCAGCACCAGTTGCGGATGCGAAAAATGCGCCGGGTCGATTCCCCGCGCGATCTCCAGGTACTTTACCGCCAGTTCGAAATTGCCGACCACAAAAAACGTCAGGCCCAGTTGCGAGTTTGCCAGCGCGTCGTTGGGACGCTGCAGCACGGCGTCCTCGTTGTACATCAGCGCCTCGTCCAGCTTGTGGGTGTTGATGAGCACGCCTCCCAGGTTCACCAGCGGTTCGTAGGCCCTGGGATCCTGCTCCAGCGCGGTGCGAAAATATTTCTCGGCGCGCTCGTATTGCTGGCTCTGGTAGGCGATGGTCCCCAGGTTGTTCCAGGCATCGACGAATTGCGGCGCCAGCTCCACGGCATGTTCCAGCCGCTTCACGGCCGACTCCACTGCGTGTTTTTCCAGGTCTTTCACCGCTTCCTGGTATTCGCGCATGGCGGCGTCGGGAATCGCCAGTTGCCGCGCGGAGACGGTATTCCGGCGGCGCACCGCGTCGTTGAGGACGAAATCGGATTCCTTGAATTGCAGGTTCAAGGTGACGCGCCGCTGTGCATCCGCCGTGCCCGGCCCCACTTCGGCAGTCTGCCGGGCCTCGCCGCGGCCGGGCACATAGATGGCGATGGTGTACGTGCCGGCACGCAGATTGCGAAAATGGTACTTGCCGTCCAGGTCGCTCTCGGTTGCGGTTTGAAACGGAGAGCTGGCGCCGAACAGCGACACCATCGCGCGTTCCTCGGGCAACAGACGCCCGGACAACTCGTATAGCGGATCGCCCGCGAACACAGGTGCCGCCAGCAGAATCCAGAGCCAGAAGCGAGACATGCGCCGCTTCGATTGTACTAGAATGCGGTGGTGCTCTCTAACCGCGAATGGCGGGTCCTGGCGCTGCTGGTTGCCTCGGGTTTTATCAATTATATCGACCGCTCCAACCTCTCCGTAGGCGCCACCAACATTCAAAGCGAATTCAACCTCAGTCCCAGTCAATTAGGGCTGCTTCTCGGCGCCTTCTTTTGGACGTATGCCCTGTCACAGTTCCTCGGCTTCGCCGGCTGGCTGGTGGACCGCTTCCACGTCTCGTGGATTCTGGCCGGCGGCTTCTTTCTCTGGTCGGGCGCCATGGGCTCCACAGGCCTGGCGCGCACCTTCGTGGTGCTGTTCGCGACGCGCCTGATGCTGGGCCTGGGCGAATCGGTGGCGTACCCATGCTACTCGCGGATTCTGGTTACCGATTTCCCCGAGAATCATCGCGGCGTCACTAACGCCTGGATCGACGCTGGCACCAAGAGCGGACCCGCGCTCGGCTCGCTGGTGGGCGCGCTGGCGATGGCCCGCTTCGGATGGCGCGCGCTGTTCGTCGGCCTGGGTTTCGGCAGCCTACTCTGGCTCATTCCGTGGCTGCTGTGGATGCCGCGCGGCCAGGCGTACTCCGCTCCGGTGGATCAAACCCAGGTGCCCAGCGTGTTCCGCATCGCCCTCCATCGCTCCGCTATGTTCAGCGCCATGGGGCTATTCTGCTCCAACTATTTCTGGTATTTTCTAGTCACCTGGCTGCCGCATTACCTGGAGACCGAGCGCCATTTTTCCAAAAGTAAGATGGGAGTGTTCGCGTCGCTGGCCTATCTCGCGGTAGCAGTCTCGAGCGTGATATCGGGCTGGCTTTCGGACCGCTGGATCTCGCGCGGCGGCACGCCCACGCGCGTGCGCAAGACTTTCACGGGTGTGGGACTGGCGCTCTCCACCATCATTCTGCCGGTGGCGCTGGTGCGCGATGAGAGCCTCGCCATGGGGCTGCTCATGCTGGCCTGCCTGTGCTACGGGATGTTCGCTTCCAACGTGTGGGCCATCACGCAGACTCTGGCCGGTCCGCACGCCGCCGGAAAATGGACCGCGATGCAGAACGGCGTCGGCAACTTCTCGGGCGTAGTGGGGCCGGCGCTCACCGGCTGGCTGGTGCAGCGGACGGGTCTCTTCTCTCTATCTTTCGCCGTCGCCGCCGGAGTGGCGCTCACCGGCGCCGCCATCTTCGTGTTCGGTATCGGACCGCTCAAACAGGTCGACTGGGAGCAGGCGTAAGATCGCCATGGGCAAGCGCAAAGCTCTAGCCAAACCCGTCCAGCCGGACGCGCCGCCGAACCCGACCGCCGCATTCCTTGGGGCGCATGCTTACTGGCTCTTCCCGTTCGTGCTCTTCCTGGTGCTCCGGCTATTTTCCGGCGATCCTTATTTTCTGCTGGGAGGCGACCAGTGTACCTTCCTGGAACTGGGCCGAACGTTTCCCAGGCATGAGCTGTTCAATCACGAGTTGTACCTGATTCATTCGCCGCTTTTCGGCTACGCCATCGGATTGCTGCACCTCGTGCTGCCCCTGTTGGCATCGGGGCTGGTGGCCACGCTGCTGTTCGCCGGCATCAATTTTTTCGCCATTCGCGCTCTGGGACAATTCGAGCAGCTTCCCAGGGCGGCCATCTCGGCAGGCCTGATTTACCTGGCGATCAATCGTCCCGCCGTGGCTTACGATTACCACGTAGCGCGCGTTTCCATTCTGGTTTGCGCCGGCGCGCTGGCCCTGCTCGCGTTTCTGCGCCTGCTGGGAGATCCCAGCCGCAAAACTCTGCTGCTGGCGATTGCGGCGAACACCTTTGCCTTGCTGGTAAGCGATCAGGCACTGGTCCTGCTGCCGTGCGAGGCGGCGCTCTTCCTGGCTCGCGGCCCTCGGCGCGCATGGAAACTGGCGTGTCTGCTGGGCGCGGCCAGTGCCGTCGCGGCGGCCATCTGGCCCGTGGTGCGGCTCATCGAATTCCGGAATCGCGCCGACCTGCCGGCTGGCATCTCCGGCACCATCGAGTTCACCCGGAATTTCCCGTTGCAGGCGCTGATCCAACCTAATTTCCTGCCGTTCACGAACGCCCACCGATCGCTGTTCACGCAAACTTCTCTATCCCTGAAGAATCTGCAGCCGGCGCTCTTGGGCAGCCTGCCGGCCGATCTGCTGCTGCTTCCCCGGTGGATCGGCGTCGTCCTGGTGGTCCTTTTGATTTGCGCGGCGCTGGCGCAATCCGCCCGGCGATGGCGCGCGATTCAATGGCTCGTGCTCAGCGTGTTGTTTCTGCTGCCCGTCGGAATGGGAATGAATGAGTGGTACGGCATGGGATTTGTGGTCCCATTTACACTCCTGATCATGGAGGGCGCCGCGGCGTGTCTTGCGTGGGCCGGTTCTTTCGTGAAGAGTCCGGACAAAGTATTCAGCGTGGGCTTGTCGGCGGCCTGCCTACTCGGTGCGGCGTTGTGGCTGGCCGCGCCGCCACCGGAGGCGCACCCTTTCTTATCGCCTCGCGGCGGCACGCATTTCCTGCTCGCCCGGCCGCCGGTAACTCGCGCTTCGGCGATCTCCCGATTCTTCGATTCCGTGCCGCGGGACGCCGGAATCATGGCTCCAACCGATCTCTCGCCCGAGGTAGTTTACCTTACCGACAAACGGGTGATTGCGTTGCCGTTCGATCCCGCACTGTTGGACCGATTCATCGAGGAATACCGCATCTCCTACGTGCTGATCTCGAATGAGTTCTTTCAGCGATATGAGTCGCCGGTTGCCGACCGGTACACCAGCTCCGCTGTCGTGCGCTATGTTGCCGAACACCCTGAGCGGTATCGACTCATCAAGTCTCTTAAAGAAGACTACCCCGCTTTCTATCCGCCGTTCGAGTATTACCTGTTTCAGGAGATACCCCGGTGATGCGACGATGTCGTTGATCGCTGCGCAATCAACCGCTTGCTCACGCGCTCGGCTCTGTATGCGGCCTCTTACAGAGCCGCGACCGCCAGGGAGCGGTCACGCCGAACCGACATCACGCCGAACCGATCTTGACACGGGTCCGGGCGAGCGGTTAGACTCCGCCTCATGCTACGGCGAACTTTTCTCCTTGCAGTCCTTCTTGCCGGCACTTGCCTGGCGGATGGGAAAATGGCCTTCACGGTCTCCCTTCCGCAACCGGCCAGCCACACTTATCATGTGACGTTCCGCTGCGAGGGGTTGAAGGGGGAACTGCAGGATTTCAAAATGCCACAATGGTCGCCGGGCTACTACGGTATCGGCGACTATGCGCGCAACGTCTCGAACTTTCAGGCCGCGGATGCTACGGGCCACGCCCTCGAGTGGGAGAAGGTCGCCAAGAACACGTGGCGCGTGGTGGCGTCCAACGCCCCCGTGATCGTGTTGCAATACGACGTGTTCGGGAACACCACCTTCGCGGCTAATAATTATCTGGGCGAGGACCGCGGCTACATTTCGCCCTCGGGCATGTTCGTATACCTGCCCGGACAACTGCGGAATGCCGTGAGGGTCACGATTGAGTTGCCGGCCGCCTGGAAGCGAATCTCAACGGGGCTCGAACCGGTAAAAGGGCAGACGAACACCTTTGAGGCGCCGGATTTCGACGTGCTGTACGATTGCCCCATCCTGCTCGGCAACCAGGAGTACTTCGAGTTCGAAGTAAAAGGCGTGCCGCATTTCGTGGCCATCGAGAATGTGGCGGCGGACGTCGACCGCCCGAAAATGATCGCCGATCTGCGAACCATGGTGACCGCAGCCACCGGGCTGATGCGCGAAGTCCCCTACAAGGATTACACCTTCCTCATGATGGGGCGCGGAGGCGGCGGGATTGAGCACTCCAACTCTTCGTCGAACCAGTTCAACGGCGCCAGCCTGAGTACGCCCGACGGCTACCTCCGCTGGTTGAGCTTCATCTGCCACGAGTACTTCCACAACTTCAACGTGAAACGCATTCGTCCACTGGCTCTCGGACCATTCGACTATGAACAAGAGAACCTCACCAACATGCTCTGGGTATCGGAGGGGTTGTCGGTCTACTACCAGGACCTGGTTCTGGTGCGCGCCGGCCTGATGTCGCAGGACCAGTACCTCGCGAAAATGGCGGGCGCGATCGGCACCTTTGAGAACGCCACGGGGCATCGTTACCAGTCAGCCACTGAGTCCAGCCAGAATACCTGGAATACCGGATCGGGAGTGGGCGGCGACCGCAACACCACCATCTCTTACTACAACAATGGCGCCATGCTGGGCGCGATGCTCGATCTCCAGATCCGCGCAGGCAGCGGGAATCGCAAGTCGCTGGACGATGTGATGCGGGGACTCTACCGGAAATTCTACCTGGAGAGGAAGCGGGGATTCACCGACGCCGAGTTTCGCGCCGAGTGCGAGAGCGCCGCGGGCATGGGCCTCGCCGAGATATTCGCCTACGCGTCGACGACGAAAGAGGTGGACTACGCGCGCTACTTCGCCCTGGCGGGCCTGAAGCTGGACGCGACGGCGGAGGATGCGCCCGGCGGTTTCATCGGAGTGGACACACACAATCAGGAGATTCCGCCCAGCGAAATGCCCTCCGGCGGCCGTGGAGGCCGTGGAAGTGCGGCGGCTTTTCGGCTCGTGGTGACGGATGTTGCCGCGGGCTCGCCGGCAGCCAGCGCGGGCCTCAAAGCGGGCGATCGCATTGTCGATGTGGATGGCAGCGCGGCCACCGCGCCTGTTTTGAACGAGGCGATCGGCGCGAAGAAGCCCGGCGAGAAGATCAAGCTGCACGTCTTGCGGGAAGGGGCGCAGCTCGACGTGGAGGTCAAGGTAGCGCGGAACGTCAAGCGAACTTATCGCTTATCGCCGGCAGATGGGGCTACCTCCGCGCAAGCCGGTATCTTGAGTGACTGGCTGCGGAAGGCGATGTAACGAGACTCCAGGCTCGGCGGACACGTGGCTGTTACTTCTGGCTATGACCACGAAGATAGGAACTCGATACGGTTCCGCATTTCTTCGGCAGTAATGCTGCCGAGCAACCGCATAAGTAGGAGTGTTCCGCTCCGGTGCCCCGCACACCCGGCTCCCGATCGATCAGCATCCCGATCTCCACACCTGACTCCATGGCTCCCGTTTACTCTGGTCTTCGTCCAGCTTGAATTTGTAAACGCTGCGCCGTCAGCGATCTATCGGCGACTGGAATCGCACCCCTTCAGATTTGTGGTTTCATTCATGTGATCTACGAAGGCCGAGACGCTCCCCAACCCGATGCTGATAGCGGCTCATCCGTAGCTCTTGTCCATTTTCGAGCAGGACGAGGTGATACCCGTGAAACCACGGATGAACTTCCTTCACGTAATTCAAGTTTACTATGGTGGAACGATGAATGCGGACGAATTCCTTCGGATTGAGGCACTGCTCCAGCACGGAAAGAGACTTTCGAATAGCATATTGACCCGTGGCCGCATGCACGACCGCACTATTCCCAGCCGACTCGATCCACTGAATATCAGCAGCCTTCACGAAAATGATTCGCCCGTTCTGATTGATGGATAGTCGGTCAACATAGCTTGTCTGGATTGCGGCCTTCTTTACGGTTTGCAAAAGCGACTGCATCAACTCTCGATCGGGGCGCGAAGAGATCCGTTCACGGGCTCGAGCTAAGGCTCGATCGAAACGGGCTTTGCCAAACGGCTTAAGCAGGTAATCCGAGGCATTCGTATCGAAGGCAGCCAGAGCGTAATGATCGTATGCTGTCACAAAAATAGTGGCCGGCATTTTATCTGGACCCACTTGTTCGATGACTCGAAAGCCGTCCAGTTCGGGCATTTGAACATCCAGGAATACCAATTCGGGCTGTTGGCAGAGGATCGCGGTGACGGCCGATTCTCCGTCACAACATTCCTGTACGATCTCAATATCGGGATGATACTGCAGAAATCGGCGAATGCTCGCGCGCGCCGGCGGTTCATCATCGGCTATCAACGCACGAATGCTCATCTGACAGCCTTCGCCTCCGCCTCCAACATCGACTGTGCCGCCGGACGGGCGGGAAGGGAAATAGATACCGCCACGCCCGAGGGCGAAAGATCTCGCATGCTCAACGACTGCTTCAGCCCATAAAGGGAGGCGAGCCGTTTTATGGTATTCGATAGGCCCACGCCGCGCGAAACCAGCCTCTCGAAGGTGTCGCCCATCGAACTGGTCCTATTTCGGATGTCGATGAGGACCTGAGAGTCTTGAACCGAAGCGCGCACGGAAATCTGGTCCGATTCTTTGTGAGCGCCCACTCCATGCTGAACGGCGTTTTCTACCAGAGGTTGCAAAAGAAAACTCGGCACTGCGCAGGAGCGGGCCTCATCGTCGATCTCGAACACGAAACGAAGCCGATCTCCAAAGCGCCGCTGCTGAATCGCCGCGTAATGCTCGACAAAGGCAATCTCGCTCTCCAGGGGAATCTCAGCCTTGTTCCACGTCTGTAACGAGGTGCGCAGGAGTTCGCTTAAAGAAAGCAGCATTTCTTCCGCGCCTTCCGGATCGGAATAGATCAACGTAGTTGCCGCCTGAAGAGTATTGAACAGAAAGTGCGGCTGCAACTGTGCGCGCAGTGAGTTGAGGTGGGCCGCGGCCAACTGCGCTTCCAACTTCGAGACCCGCAACTGGCGGCGGCGGGATCGATCATGCGCCCGATAAAGATGGATTCCCGTCAACAGAACCCAGTACGTCACTAAACTGATTTGCGTATGCTGCGTGAAGTAGTGACGTTCCGCACCGGCGAATGACTGGCGGCCGCCGCGCGAGTACCAGCCGATGGCGCCCTCGAAGAACACGCCCACCAGGGTGAGGGCAATGCTGGCCGGTATATGAATGGCGGCCAACCGTTTCCAGAAGTGAGTATCGATGGGCCAGCGCCGGCTTAGCCAGATAACCAGCGGACAAAGTACACCACTGAGATAAGCCAAAGTCAACCAATAGTAGCGAAAAGACTCCCCTTGATGATGAACGGCGTCATAGATGTACCACTGGCTGGCCGCAACCGTAACGGCAAGCAACCCGGCGCATGCAAGAGTGAGACGGCTGCGTTGGGGAACGCCGATCACTCCCCAAATGTAACGTACTTTTTGTGCCCTACAAAAGCGCGCCCCTCCGCTACGATTGAGACTCCCTCCGCTACGATTCGTCACGGGTCCGTTGCCTTCCCGGGGCCGTCGCTTTAGAGTGGGCGGGGAAGGACGGCGGTTATCGGCATGAAAAGAACCAACGGCGGGTGTTGCATGATCTTTGCCCTTTACTCTCTGATGTGCGGTTCGATGCTCCCAGCGCAGAACACAAACTTCCATGGCGCACCGCCCTCGGCGAAAGGCCTGATCCCTCCCCCGATCGTGGGTAGCGCCCAATACGGCAAGCCGTTATACGAACTTCACTGCGCAAGCTGCCACGGGATTGGTGGACAAGGCTCTGGAAACGTTCCGTCCTTGACGGCAGGGGCCATCAAATCTGTTTCTCCCGGAGAACTGTTTTGGTTCATCTCCAAAGGAAATTCCAACGATGGAATGCCATCGTGGGAACAACTCCCCGAAACGCAGCGTTGGCAAATCGTCAGTTACCTCAAGACACCGGAACTGTTCGAACGCGCTACGCTAACGGCGTCAGGTGCGGAAACTTCCTCCGAAGCCGCGCCTGCGCCGAAACCGCCGTTTACCGACTATCGATTCGAAAGCCCGGGACAGGTCCACAAGATCACGGTAAGAGACTTACCTGCCCCGTTCGACACGCCTTCCGCCAGCAACGGTCCAACGGTTGTGCCGCGGCCCCGGGACGCTTGGCCCAAGGCGCCGGCCGGATTTCGAGTAACTCTTTACGCGGCGGGTCTCGATAATCCCCGTCGAATCCGCCGAGCTCCCAATGGCGATCTCTTCGTCGCGGAAGTGAAAACCGGCAAGATTGAAATCTTTCGCGGTATCGACAGGGCAGGCCACCCGCGGCGCACGGCCGTGTTTGCCAGTGGTCTGGATCGACCGTTCGGCATGAACTTCTATCCACCAGGATCCGATCCACGTTGGGTCTATGTGGGAACCACGAAAGCGCTCGTCCGCTTCCCTTATCGCACCGGAGATTTACAGGCACGCGGCCCGTCCGAACACATTATGGACTTCCCGGACAACGGTCATAATAACCGAGACGTCTTATTCGAATCCGGCGGTCAAAAAATGCTGATCACTATTCCGTCCTACTCAAACGCGGACGATGCGGATGGCCCGTTGGAAAAGAACCGCGCCAACATACTCGAATGTAATCTCGACGGTTCCGATGTGCACGTCTATGCTTACGGCATTCGAAACCCTTCCTTTCTAGCGTTCGATCCTAAGACGAATGATCTATGGGCGACCGTTAACGAACGCGACGGACTCGGCGACAATCTTGTTCCCGACTACATTACTCATGTGCAAAGAGGCGGCTTTTACGGCTGGCCTTGGTGGTACATGGGCGGCCATCAGGACCCGCGCCTCGCAGGTAAGCACCCGGAGCTCAAAGATAAGGTCATTACACCGGACGTGCTCTTACAGCCCCACAATGCATCCGTTGGACTGGCTTTCTACGATGGCAAACAGTTCCCGCCGGATTTCTGGGGCGATATTTTCGCTGCCGAGCACGGCTCATGGAACAAGAGCGTTCGTGCCGGTTACGAAGTAATCCGCATACCCTTGCATCAAAGTGGTAAGGCAACGGGAGAATATGAGGACTTCTTAACCGGCTTTGTCATCGACAATAAGCGCGTTTGGGGGCGCCCCGCGGGAGTTGCGGTCGGGGTGGACGGATCCCTCTTCGTCACCGACGATACTTCAAACTCGATCTGGCGAGTTAGCTATGCCGGTCACTAATAATTATCCGCCCGTCCAACCGTCGCTAAGTCCATGTTGACTGGCATTCGGAATCCACGCACGCCTCAACGCCATTCATCCTCAATAGCCGCGAAGCGTCTGGTAACAGCTCTGCCGGAATCCGCTTGGGCGCAAAACGCCGGGTGCTTAACTGATCTGGGGGCTCCCTCGCACTAAACCGGCAACCGCTCCTTTGCAGTCGCGGCTCAGTAACGGGTGTCGCACATTTGCAGCAACTTACCGAGCCGCGACCGAAAGGGAGCGGTTTCCTGGCGACTAATCCCCCAAAACCGTTAGGCACCCCAAAACGCCCTGCCGCCATTGCGCCCCCGCGCCATTGTGCTAACCTGCTTTCCGTGCGTGCAATTCTGCTTCTGATCCCATTCGCCCTTATCGCCCAGGACCACCCGCTGGCCTCCTTACCCTACACCCCCAGCCTGGAAACCAAATTCCTGGACCGCTCCGCCGACCCCTGCGTCGATTTCTATAAGTTCTCCTGCGGCAACTGGAACAAGCTGAACCCCATCCCGCCCGACCAGGCCCGCTGGGACGTCTACGCCAAACTTACCGACGAGAATCAGCGCTACCTCTGGGGCATCCTCGATGAAGCCGCCAAGCCCAACCCTGGGCGCACTCCCGTGCAGCAGAAAATCGGCGACTATTTCTACGCGTGCATGAACGAAGATGCCGTCGAAAAGGCCGGCGCCCAGCCGCTCCGCCCGCGCCTGGATGAAATCGCCGCCCTCAAAAGTGCCGCGGACATTCCCGCGCTCCTCGCCCGCATGCACCTCGAGGCCGGCGACAGCCCGATTTTCTCCTTCGAATCCTCGCAGGATTACGCCGATTCCAGCCGCGTCATCGCGTTCGCCTTCTCCGGCGGTCTCGGCCTGCCCGACCGCGATTACTACGTCAATCCCGACGCGAAATCGCAGGAGATCCGCACCCAGTATCTCGATCACGTGGCCGCCATGCTGGCCTTGCTGGGCGATTCTCCCGACGCCGCGCGCGCCGGCGCCCAGACCGTGATGGCAGTGGAGACGGATCTGGCGAAAGCTACGCTCACCCGCGTCGACAAGCGCGACCCCTACAAGCAGTTCCACAAATTCACGCGCGCGCAACTGCTGGCGCTTACGCCGACTTTCGGCTGGGACACTTATTGGGCCGGGCTGGGCCTGCCCGCGCCCGCCAGCCTCAACGTCACCGAACCCGATTTCTATAAAGAGGTGGAACACCAGCTCAA
>CAZARO010000044.1:0-12560 GCA_964487165.1 uncultured Solibacteraceae bacterium
TCGTCCTGCCATCGTATTGCCCCCGGACGCTCAGACCTGGGAGGAAGAGGATCTGAAACGAGCGATAGTGCATGAGCTGGAACACGTGCGGCGCCGAGACTGGGTGAGTCACTGCCTATCGCGGGCAGTATGTGCCGTCTATTGGTTCCATCCTTTAGTCTGGATCGCGTGGCGTCAACTCACTCTCAGTGCGGAACAGTCCTGCGATGACGCGGTGGTGGGACACTCGGAGGCAATTGCCTACGCCGATCAACTGGTCGCGCTTGCCCGGCGGTTGTCGATACCTGCGAAGTCACCGCTCCTCGCGATGGCCAATCGTGCTGATCTGGCGGCTCGCGTCGGCGCCGTGCTTGACGGCGTGCAGCGGCGTGGCCGGGCCGGGGCGCGCGCGGTGGCGTTCGCCTGCATCGCCGCAGCACTGCTCGTCGTCATGATGTCACCTCTCAGGATAGTTGCCGCTGTGCAATCCGTCCCTGCTCAGAAGACAGCGGGCGGCTCACCGTCAATCGGCGGAACTTACTCCAAGATCCAATTCGAGGTGGCTTCGGTGAAGCCATCCCCACCGCCCGACCCAAATGGAATCATGGTGGGGTGCAACGGTGGCCCCGGAAGTACTGATCCCGGTCTGTTTACCTGCACGCATTTCAATGTGTCGAACCTAGTGGGCATGGCCTTCCAACTCAGTTCCTACCAGCAGCCCCAAGCCGACTACGGAGACCGCGCAATGTACGATATCTCTGCGAAGGTGCCACCGGGCACCACCAAGGAACAGTTCAACCTGATGCTGCGAAACTTGGTGATTGAGCGCTTCAAACTGGCTTATCACTATGAGAAGAAAGAAATGCAGGTGTATGACGTGGGGGTAGCCAAAGGCGGCTTGAAGATGAAGGAGTCACCGTCCGCTGTCCCGGAGGCGGTCAAGGGTGGGGAGGAAGCCGAAGCGCCCCTTCCTCCGTTGGGCAAAGTGGACCTGGATGCCGAAGGTTTTCCTAAGGTGGCGGTGCCGAAGCGCGGGTCGTCGTCAATGACGATGACCAACGGGCGCGCCCGCTGGATGTCCACCGATACAAGCATGGAGCAAGTGGTGTCGATGCTGACGAATCAGTTGGGCGCACCGGTGACCGACTCCACTGGGCTCCAGGGAAAGTACGATTTCATGCTGTCCTGGGTGGCTGAGAACAACCCGGCAGCCGATTCCTCAGGGCCAACGCTGATTGAGGCCGTTCGGGAACAACTTGGGCTCAAGCTGGAGCGCAAAAAGGGGCTTGCGGATGTCTTCGTGATCGACCACGTTGAGAAAGTTCCCACCGCAAACTAAGGCCACTGGGCGATAGACGGGGTTCACGGAAACTGGACTCCGCCGGTCGGCGTCACGGTGCAAAATAGCTGCGCCAACGTGATCCCTGCTACGATCAACTCAAAATGAACTTTACCGTCGAAGACACCTACGGGGCGGTCTCGGACCTGATGAAAGGCATGCCCGATGTTGTCTCGGGCATGAAACACCTCCTTGAACATTGCGGTCGGCTGTGCCCAAGTTCGGCATGGACCGAAATTGCGGCGCTGGACCTCACCGGCGACTCCGCGCATTTGAAAGGATGGCTGGGCGATCTCCTCAGAACTGAAAACGCTGGTGAGAGCATCGCGGCGTTTTGGTTCGGGATTTTTGACGAGTCGGTTCCTGAAGGCGGAGCCATTGCTCGACTGTACCTCGCAGGAACGGAGTCGTACGACTCCAATGATTCGAATGCCGAATGGGCGTGTTCCCCGGCATACTTCCCCGACGGACGCTACGCAGATTCCGCCGTTCTCCGCTCCGTGCCGCGAATACTGAGTAAAACTAGCGAGGACGCGGCGTGGCTGGGATCGTATGTCGTGCCCCTCGGCTACGCCGCTTTAGTGATTGGCGATGCTTGCCGTCAGATTCCACTGGACACACTGCTCGGGGACCGTGCTTCGAGGGCCGTAGTGGTTGGATTTGACTCCGGCGACTTTATCACGCTCCCGCCCATTAATCGAGTTTTGTCCACCTGAATCGGCCCCGACGCGAGGGTTTCCCGGAGCTGACCCAGCCCGTCGCTGCACGCCAGTTGCAACCAATGGGAATGATATACGGGGTTGTCGGAAGGTGGCCGGTTTGGCTAAGACCAGACGACCGCCAAGGCGTGCGCAATGGGACCGTGGTGGTCCTCCAGTTCGGGCGCTGTAGCCATCAGACCCAGGAATGCACGTACCGCCTCGCGCTGCGCCTCGTTGAAGCTCGCGGTACGGTTGCGGAGTCGGGCGTCCGCGACTTCGGCCTCTATCTCGTCGTCCTCGTTGGATCCGTACAGCGCGTACAGCGTCCACTCCAGGGATTTGTTCTCGTCGCTGACGTTGTCGAGTGCTCGGAAAAGAAAAGCCGGAAGCAGAGCCTGAAACGCCTCATCCGTGAGCAGCGGCAGGGAACCGAAATGTTTGTCTAACGCGGGAGCGAGTATTTCGTTCCAGCAGAGGTGCCCGAGGTTTGCGCGAACATCCCGACACTCCTCGCAATCACACGTTGTCACTGGCTGCGGAGGCAACGTTGAGGGGAACGCCGCCAAGATCTTGTCCCACACCTTTGCGGAGGCCGTTGTCATTGCTCAACTCCCGAGTGTAACCGATCAGCGGGTGATAGACGGGGTTACCGGAGAAGTGGATTTTAGGCCGGGCCGAGGCACGCCACCACTCCGGGGAACCCCCAGATGCGGACCCGCACACCCGGCACCTCATCGCAGTTCGGTAACGTTCTTGCAGGTGAGAAGCTGAAACTCCTCTTCGCACTTTACGCAACGGTAAACGATGAGGTAAACATCATCGGACCAAGGATTCCGAAGAAGCTCCTCAAACGGGCCGGTGTCCTGAACCACGCTCAATACACCGCGTTCAACGTACGGCGTGATCCGCGCAACTGTCTCCGTAAGCACTGCGGGTCGTCTTAATAATCGAAACCGGAACAAGCACAGCCGGAAGCACCTCGTACACATCGTAATGCCAGTATAGACACGATGCTGACAATCCTGGACAAAAGACGGGGATCTCGGAAACTGGACCATTTAAGTCCAGGTCAAGCGGCCACTTGGTGATCGGTTGCCCCGGCGTAATACTGAAGGGGTGGTAGTTCGCGGTCTTCCGAAGGCGTTGTTGTGCGCCGCCATATCACTGGTTCCGATCACCTCCTGCGGTCGCCAGAAAATTCCCCAGTGGCGCGGACTCACGGAACATCACCCGGCTTGCGACGCGTGGGAAGCGTCAAGCATCGTCGCCATCGGCCAGATGAAGAACGTAAGCGTTTATGGGGAACAGACTGCTGACCGCTTCCCCGCGCCCATGTCGCCACGTGTGCACAGACTGTACTGGTGCACCGCTGAATTTGATGTGGCCGCCGTTATCAAGGGCAATCTTCCATCCTCCGCCAAGAGGTACCTGTGGGCTCAATCGTCCCCAGGGTGCACCTTATGGCTTTGGCCGGATAATCCGCGGGCGGTGGACAGACGCTTTCAAACCCGGGCATGGTTCCTGCGCGAAGATGGAGAATTCCTTCGGCCACCAGTTGATTGGGGAGTAAATTTGTACCTCGGACTGTTCACGAAATGGAAAGACGTTCCCTCGATCACCGAGGCGCGCCGCGAACTTGGCACTTTACTGCTGACACCCTCCGCAAACGGCGACAATCTCGATGACTACGCAGGGTACCTCGGCGAGGTGATCGAAATCGCGTGCGAGCTCCTGCCGAAAAGCGAGTGCACGGCGCAAGTACGACATCTCGCCGATTTAGGAAATCCCAAGTTGCGGGAAGCGGCATGCGGCTTACTGAAGGGGGTGTTGGGAGAGGACTGTATGCCACCCACGGGCTCCATCCGTTCGAGGTGACAATCATGAACGATCATGGGCTCAGGCGCTGAGGCCGCTGTGGCTCCGGGTGAAACGGGATTAGCGGTAAATGGACCTTCCCGATCCGCTTTGGCTGGCGCACTTCGACAAAACCTCACTTTTTCCCCAGGCGACGGAATCGTGTGCATTGGCGGGCGGTAAAGTAGTGTCGTACGTATGATCGGACGTTGGCCAGTTTTTCTGCTTTTGGCGCTGACGAGCGCCGATGGCTTTGCCGGTTGCCCTGACCCGGCGGCTCTTGATGCTTTCAGGTATCAAATCGCATATGAGCGACAGCAGGAGGAATTCCACCTAATGGGGTGGTCGTTGATTCATGCCGATGTGTGGATGCGTGGAACCATCACGGGCTTTTACATACGCGAGGAGATGAAGGATGCCGCTCCTGGACTTCGCATGTCATACCTCTTCGACGTGAAAGGTCTCCGAGGCGAAGGCACGTGCCCAGTTGCGAAAGATTGGCAAAACTGTATCGAGGATTTTGCGGTCCGCGCTGGCGCAGAGGATGTTGGCCCTACCACCACTTGCGCCACCACTCTCAGCATCCCGTCTATACCGCCGTGGCGACCTTCCCCTGACAGCCCGATAAAGCGAGAGATAGCGCGGGAACTTCGTCAGGAAATTGAGCAAAAGTGGCGGGGCGTGCTTGAGATTGTGATTCGAGATTTCAACCTAAGGGATAACCAGATCACGATGTTTCTGAGGATGCCTGACGGAATTTACTACCAGGGCTGCGGATTCCAAGCGACCTTGGAACCGCACTGTGAAGGCTGGCATCTTTTCGGGCAGGTCCCCACCTCCAGTCTGCGGAAGTGGGATTTCGACAAGCCGTACCGTCTCAAGTAGCTGTTCCGATACCGGCGGATCCGCGCGATCCAAAACCAAGGCTCGGAGCTGAACACCTTTGGGCATCGGCTGGAACACCATCCAGCGATTCCGAGTGAAACACGGCGTTACCGGTAAGTGGACCGGTGCGCTCCATGCCCGAGCGGTAGTGTAACAGGAAATCTACTTGTCCGGAGTCTGTTGCAACCAGTATCGGTAGGGGCTGCAATCGTTGTTCGAGTCCAGGCGCGTCCTTGTCGAATCGATCTTTTCCTCCAGCGCCGTAAAACCCAACCGCCGGCAGCCCTCCGCTGCGATCGGTCTTCACTTCTGGGCGCCTGGTGGCACGAATTGGCGCACATAGGCATGCGCCACGCGGAAGCCTTCTTTGAAGGCCTCGGTGAAATCGGTGCCGTCGTAGTTCGGGTAGTAGAACTGATCCTCATTTTCAATGTTCAGCCCGCCGGTATATCCTACATCGGCTAGGGCGGTGAAAAAGCCCTTCCAATCGATCAACCCCGAGCCGGGCAGCCGGAAACGCCACCACTTGGCATTGTCGACCGGCTGAATGCCGCCGCGGCGCACTAGAGGCCACAGGATTTCAGTGTCCTTGAGATGAACGTTGAAAATGTATTGGGCGAATTCGCGTGTGGCTTCGACGGGGTCGATCATCTGCCAGGCGAGATGCGACGGGTCCATCTGGATACCGACATATGGCGAGTCGTTGAATGCGCGCAGCAGTGCGGAGAAGGCCACCGGGCTAGTGGCGATATTGGCAGGATTGACGTAGGGCTCCCAGAGGATTCTGACTTTGTATTTCTCGCACGAGGGGAAGTACTGCGTTTCATAGACCCTGACAATCGCCTGCACCTGCTCATCGAGTGGCCGGCCGGCGATAGCGCCAGATGAGCCGCCGATGAACGACACGCCCAAGCGACCGGCGAGTTCGATGATTTTCACGAACTGCTTCTGGGCGGCGGAGTCGAGATGGTTCCCGCCTCCGTTCAGTGCGACCACGGTCAGGCCGTTGGCTAGAAGCGTGCGCTTCACTTCTGCGAGCTGCTCGTCGGTCGAGTCCGGCGAGATAGGGCCGCCGGCGGCCAGTTGCACGCAGGTAAATCCCTCCTGCCCGGCGAAGGCGATGTTGGCAGGCGAATAGCGGCAGTAGACGCCCAGTTTAGGCTTCCAGTGCACAGTGGCGGCGCGGGCCGCAGCTACCGCGACTGCGGACTGAAGAATTGCGCGGCGCGTCGTGCGGGTGCGGGTGCTTGGTTTCACCATGCCTCCGTTCAACTCGGCTACTCGATGCATCATATCAGAAAGCTCTCACTGGTCAGAAAGCTCTCACTGGCCGTCAGAACGCTCTCAAGGGGCGCGTTGGTAAAGCTTTGCGATGGCAAGCCTTGCAAGCTCGATTCAAGTTTCTGAAAAGGCAGCCGGCACCGAAATCGTCGCCGCCCATGCGCACCGGGTGCACAAAAAGCTGCGCGACCGATAAAGTGAACCGTCATGCTCGGCCAGTCGACGGGTAATGGACAATATGCCTACCCATCATTCCCAACCTCAAGCCGAGAGTATCGAAAGCTCCTTTGAGCTCCTTTCGGTGCTCCGCGAATAGGCTCCGCTGACCGATTTCGTTAACAACCCCGGCGCGCCCCAGCGCCCCGACTGGGCTGCCAGGGTCACTTTCCAGAAACCCACCGATCATTCGGACCCGTGAGTAAGAGTTCCGAAATTGGTATTTACGCAACACGCCTAAAGGAAAGAAGACAAGCAGGCGAATCGTTGGGAAGAGTTTCGGCTACAGGGTACACTTGGTTTGAAAGGAGCGTTGAGAGTGGACGACGAGTGCGCGTTTCTTGACGATCCTCTTCAAGTGTATCTGGCACATCTCAAAAACGTTCCACCAATGGATCGTGCGGAAGAGATGGCATGCCTCCGGCACCTTCGCGCGGAAGACGAATGGGCGGAAGACGCCCGTACGCGTTTGGTAGAGGTCAACCTTCAACTGGTGGTGGCGATCGCAGACCGTTATTGCCGGGATCAGCCCTGCATTCTGGATTTGATCCAAGAAGGGAACTGCGGCTTGTTGCGCGCAGCTCAGAGCCCTCCTGATGGCGCTGCTGAGAGGTTCTCGACTCACGCAACACCTTTCGTTGAGCGCGCGATTGCGGAAGCAATTTCTGTTTCCGGCCACTCGCCGTCACCACCTCACAACCGGTAGGTTTCGGAAACCACCGGCGATTCACAATAGCGTGGCCGGGATAGGGCCATCGCGGGCTGCTTAGTTTAGTGCCCCTGGGTGGTGAAGTTCAGTTTGATTTCCACCGGCGATTCCACCGGTTTGCCATTCAGCATGGCCGGCTGGTAGCGCCATTGCAGCACGGCATCGATGGCCGCCTTCTGCAGCATGGTATTTCCGTGGATCACTCGCGGGTTCTTGACCTTGCCGTCCACGGCGATCGTGGCTTCCAGCTCCACAACGCCGCTGGCTCCGGCTTGCTTCGCCAGCTTGGGGTATTGCGCGTCCACGCGGGAAATTACTTTCGCCGGTATGAGCTGCCCGCCCACCTTAACCTGTGGCGGAGCGGCAGTCTGCACTCCTACCGGCTTCGGCGGAGCAGGCAGCGGCGCTTGGCTGGGCTCAAACCCGGGCAGGCTCGCCGAAGCGGGACTGCTGGCGTGTACGATGGCCGGCGCTTCCGGCAGGTCGGTCGGGCTTGCCGGCCGCAGGCGCTGCGCCAGGGACGCGCTGTTGAACGGCTTCAAATTCACCGCCGGATGCGTAACCGGCGTCTCCTCCGCCACCGGCTTGGTGTCGTCCGCGGGGGTAGCCGCGGTTTCGGTGGTGGCCGGCTTGGTAGGAGTAGCGGAGTCCTTCGCGCCAGATTGCGTAGCGGCCGGCGTCGCGGATGGCTGGTCCAAGGGCGAAGGCCGCGGATCCAGCACGCGCAACGATTCGCTGGTGGTCTTCGCCTGGTGCGGATCGGTGACTTCCATCTGGAAGCTTACGTCGTTCGAGATCGGCGGATACAAAATGCTGCCGGTGCGCACCTGGTTGGGATCCAGCTGAATATACTCATGGCGGTCGCCATCGGAAATCGACAGCACCACTTTGGTGGCGCCCTGAATTACCGGAAGGTCGCGGTTCCAGGTGAGCAGCATTCCGCCCGACGTGCGTTCCACGCGCAGCGAGAGCGGAGACGTATCCTGCTGGCCCACCGCCGGCGGCGGGGAGACGCGCTTCGTCAGCATGGGATAGACCACCAGCCCACCGCCCACCAGCACCAGCATGCCCACCGCGGCCGCCACCATGAGACGAAGCTTCTTGTTCTTCTTTTCGGGAGCGGGCGCCTCCAGTTCGGCGTCCGTCAGCGCGAGCGCCACTGCTTCGGCGGCCGGCTCCACGGACGGAGCCAGCAGCACGGCGGCCTTTTCCTTTTCTTTATCCGCCTTCTCCGCCGGCTTTTCGGTTGTGGGACTCAACGCGAGCTTTTCTGCCGCCAACTTTTCTGCCGCCGGCTTCTCTGCTGCTACCTTCTCTATCGCTACCTTTTCTGCCGCTATCTTTTCTGCCGCTACCTTCTCTGCTGCAACCTTTTCTGCCGCTACCTTCTCGATCGTGGGACTCGCCGCGGGTTTCTCCGCCGAGTGCTTGTCCACTACGGGACTGAGCGCGGCCGCGGCCGTCTGCGATTTCAGGGTGGTGTTCACCAACGCATCGATCCGTTCGGCCACTAGCGGCGCGGAGGTTGGCGCGGACCCCACCGGCTCCGGCAGGGCGATTTCGCGCCGCGAAGCGATAGGCACAATCTGTCCGCGCGCCTGCGGTTTCGGAGTGGCCGCGGACTGCGCGGCTGCTTGCGGCACCGGCGCCGGCGATGGCGACAGCTCCGATCTCTCTCCGTTCCCATGCGTTCCCACCAGGTCCGAGGAACGGAACGGAAACTCACGATAGCTGGCATCGCCGCCCAGCCGCCCGTTTTCGCGAATGAAGATTCCGGCGCTGCTCACCTTGGTGGCAAACGGCCGGATCAGCAGCGCCATGTGGTGCGGATCGAGGAAGCGCGGCTCGAAGAACGCGAGGTCTTCGGCGTCCAGCGACAGGCCCTTGCGCGTGTGGCTGCGGAAATAGCCGACCACGTGTGGACCGCTGCCGTTGCCGTACCTTTCAATCGCCTGCTCGAAGCGTGCCAGGTCGGCATCGGAGAGCCGATACAGCGGACCGCGGCTATATTCGCAGGCAATCAGATGGTAGTCTGCTACCGTGACCACCACCGGGGTGCCCGGCGTCGTGGAGCCCAACAGCACTCCGCCAATCTCCGAACCGCGGGAGCTGAGCGAGCGGAAGTTCTCCACTGCCTCCGACTCCAGACGGTCGATCAGCGTCAGCGGCAGGCGCACCGCGACGGGTTTTTGCGCCACCTCCCAGGTGTAAAAAGCGTCCTCTGACGAAGGCAGATCGATGCGTTCCGCACGCGCAGTCGAGTCGAGCATAGGGCTCCTCCAGGACTATAATTTTACTCGCATTTTTCGTAATTTCATCTACATTTACGACCAAATTTACCAAGGTTATTGGTTTTAAATTTTGTTTATATCTTCAGTAAACAGAATGCATTAACGTTGGGAAGCAAAAAATTAATTCCCTGCATTATCCTAGCAATTAACCGATAATACGCCTATAATTAAGCCAAAATGAACGGGCGCACTTGTCAGCTATGCGGGAAAGCCCTCAGCCGCTTCGCAGTCGGCTCCGGCGGAGACTTCTGCTCGCGCGAGCACCGCAATCAGTTTCGCCTGCGGCTGGGCATGGACCGCCTGATGGAAGCCAACAAAGTGGCCAGCCTGATGCGCCGGCGCGAGAACGCCAAGGCCATTCCGTCGGCACAACTGGCGCGCGATTCGAAAGTTCTGCCGCGCATCGCGCCCCTTCTGCGGCTCCCCGTCCGCCAGCCGGATGTTCACCCGCTGCGGCGGCTGCCGACGGTATTCGAAACGCCGCGAATCGCCCCGCATGCCGGGACTCTGCGGTCATCGCCACAACCGGCAGCTCCCATGCGCGCTGAAGTGCGCACCATTGAGCCGCAGTCCTTCACCCTGCGGCCCGCGCGTCCGCTTCTGCCCCCGCGCACCGATCGATTCCAGGCACACATCGTGCCGGCTGGAGCGGTGGCTCTCCGCCTGGCTCGCGCGCGCGTAGCGGAACTGCGGCGCGAAGCCACGCAACTCCGCCTGAACCTGCAACGGACACATTTCGGCGGCAATGGCATTCAAGTACGGCCGCTGCACATGCCCACGCAAAACTGCCAGGAGCCGCAGCAGCCCCGGCGACTGAACAATTCCGCCGACCGCGGCCGCGAATTACGGGTATCCGGCGGCATCGGATTCCGGCTCCCCGCGCCGCGCATTCGCCCGGTTGAATTTCCCCGCCCGCGAACCGCGCCTCCCGGCCGCGCCACCGAAGCACGCCCCCTGGCCTCCGGCTCGCGGCCCCAGAAGAGCGCCATTGTCACCGCCGGCGTGATCCGCTTTACCGTGCGCGGCCCGTACAGCCCCACGCGTCCCAAACAGACCAACGGGAACTTGTTCCGGTGGCCGGACGCCATGGTGAACGAGACCGAGCTTCCCCTGGAGGCCGGATCGGTCACGCGAAGCTGCGAAGTCAAATGGGTTGCGCCCGCTCCCTGCGCCCCGCAGTTGCGGTATCGCAACGGCGTGGTTCACTTTCAGACGGGGGCGCCCTCCGAGCCCTCTATTTCCGCGCCTGAGCCGCGCGGCATTTCCTCCACGCGGCGCCTGACGCTGGTCAACTTTCAACCCCAGGAAGCGCCTTTCGAGTGCTCTTCCGCCCTTCATGGCACGCTGCTGAGCAGTATGTATTTCGGCACGGCGCCGGTCCGCAAAGTGGACGCACCGCCGGCCATCCTGGAAGAACATTTCGACGCCGGACTGCATAACTGGGTGGGTGGAGTGGACGATTGGAAGGTGGATGTGGCGGGCGTTCGCGCCGGCTCCCTGGCGCTCTATTCGCCCTCCCTCGAATTACCCAACTACGTGCTGGAGTTTTTGACGCGTATCGAACTCCACGGTGTGACATGGGTATTTCGTGCGGCCAACTTAGCCGATTACTATCAGGCCACTCTCGCCGGCGTGCCGGGCGGCGGATACGAGTTCCGGCGCTGCGCGGTAATCGGCGGGGCGGCGGAAGCTGCTACTGTATGCGCTGTGCCGCCGGCCTCGCCGGCCCCCACCGGCAAAACCGCCGTCACCCTGCGTACGCGCGTGGCCGGCAATGAATTCTCGGTTTCACTCGACGGCCAGGTCATCGACACCTGGACCGATGCCCGCTTGCCAGCAGGCGGCATCGGATTTCTGGGCGCTCCAGAAGAACGGACGCGGCTGTATTGGGTCAAGGTCACGCCCATTGGCCACTTAAGCAAGGAGTATTCGAAGCGATGAGCACTATTGCCACCCGACCATTCAAAGTTCCCTCTCTCCGTGCTGCACAAACGGATGGAGCCGAAAAACCCGGCATGACTGCCGCTACTTCCAGCAGTCTGGCACGCGCCGTCTCGCTGCATCTGGCGGGCAAGCGCGAGGAGGCGCTCAAGCAACTGGAGCGGGCCGTGGATTCGGGCGAGGCGTCACCCGAAATATACCGCGCCATGGGCCACATTCAGTTCGAGCTGGATGCCTTCGCCGATGCCGCGGACAGCTATCGCAGCCTCACCGAGCTTAAGCCGCAGTACGCCAAGGGCTGGTTCAATCTGGCGGTCTGCCTGGAACGCCTGGAGGAATGGGACGA
The DNA here is from genome assembly GCA_964487165.1 of uncultured Solibacteraceae bacterium. Lineage (GTDB taxonomy): Bacteria > Acidobacteriota > Terriglobia > Bryobacterales > Bryobacteraceae > PALSA-129. The sequence continues at coordinate 11,543 of CAZARO010000044.1, forward strand.
AGCCTCGCAGGCTTTCCACAAGGCGTCGACGCTCGACACCACGCACGTGGAAGCGCACCTCGGCCTGGGCGTCAGCCACCTGCGCCTGGAAGATCCCAAGTCCGCACTGTTCGCCTTCGAGAAATGCCTGGAACTGGCGCCGGAGCACGCCGATGCGCTCTTCGGAAAAGCCGCGTCCCTGCAGTCGCTGGGTCACCCCGACGAAGCCTCGGTGATCTATCAGCACATCCTCGAACAGGACGCCGAGTCGGAAGAATCGCTCGCCAACCTGGTGCTCATCGGCATGGCGAAGGAGGACTTCGACATGGTCCGCGAGTTCTCCGAGCGGCTGCTCGAACTGCGTCCCGAATCGACCATCGCGCTGGAAGGCCTGGCCGCCTGGGCCTGCGCCGCCAGCGACCATGCCCTGACGGCGAAGTTCTGCACCCTGCTGGTGTCGGCGGTGCCCACGCATTTCGAGGGCTGGTTCAATCTCGGCCTGGCGCACCAGAAGTCCGGCCGCTGGGAGCAGGCCGCCGAAGCCTACGAAGAGGCGCTCAAAATACGGCCGCAATCGGCCGAGAGCCATACCAACCTGGGCATCGTGCGCGAACAACTGAACGACCTGGAGGGCGCCCACGCCGCTTACCTGCGCGCCGTGGAAGCCAATCCCGAGGGGCTCGCGCCCATCTGGAATCTGGCGCTCCTGCTGGAACATACCGCGCGCGCGGATGAGGCCGAACGCTACTACCGCCAGATTCTGGAAAAAGCTCCGCGGGAAGAGGAAGCACGCTTCCGCCTGGGCTTCCTGCGCCTGCAGCGGCAGGATTTCCGCGGCGCCGCGGAGGCCTTCGAAGGCTGCCTCAAATATCGTCCGGCCTGGCCCGAAGCTCACGCCAACCTGGCGCTGTCGTACAGCGGAATGGGCGAACGCGAGCATGCCGAGCGCCTTTACGAGAAGATGCTGGAGTCCGATCCGAAGTCGGTGGAAGCGCTGCGCGGCCTGGCCGCCATGGCGATTCAGGCGTCCGATTTCGAC
>CAZARO010000045.1:0-12512 GCA_964487165.1 uncultured Solibacteraceae bacterium
AGCGCGCGCGGCAGCGGGCGTCCGAAATCAATCGCCTGATGTGGGACGCGGAGCAAGGGTTGTACTTCGACTATGATTTTGTGCACAAGCGTGTTCGCAACTACCCGTATCTGACCGCGTTTTATCCGCTATGGGCGGGAATCGCCACCTCGGAGCAGGCCGCTCAAGTGGTTCGCAACCTTCCGCTTTTTGAGCGCGCAGGGGGATTGCAGACCAGCACGTACCGCACCGGCGACCAATGGGACGCCCCCTTTGGATGGGCGCCTCTGCAGTGGATTGCGGTCCAAGGGCTTCGCCGTTATGGATACCGGGCGGACGCGGATCGGATCTCCAAGCGGTTTCTGACCATGGTGGCGAGCGAGTATGAAAAACACGGCGCCATCGTGGAGAAATATGACGTGGTCCACGCCCGTGCGAATCTCGGCCATGAGATTCTTTTCGGCTACCGGACGAACGAGGCCGGCTTCGGTTGGACCAACGCGGTATACGCCGCTCTCTTCGATGAACTTCCACTGAGCGAGCAACAGGCTCTGGCCGGAAGATAACACCGGCGAATAGGCTCCGCAAATTCTATGCCTCCCGGCCACCGAGTCCGGGGAACGTATTGGCAATTTACAAATGGTGCGTTTGCTTGAAGCGCTCGCCAGTGTGCGCTTCCTCACGGACGCGTGTCTCTCTCCTCACCTCGGCAAAACGGACCCAGACGTGCATTCGTCAGCACGGGAGTTTTCTTGAGTGAAGCTGCTGATCCAACCGGGGGACGGAGTAGCGCCACTAATCAAGGGAATTACCGGGGCGCGGCGGAGCATTCATATTGCCGTCTTCCGGTTCGATCAGCGGGAGATGGAGGGGGCTCTGGCGCACGCCGTCAGCCGCGGAGTTTCGGTGTACGCCCTGATTGCGCACACCAATCGGTCGGGTGAGGAGAGCTTGCGCAAACTGGAATTGCGCCTGTTGGCAGCGGGAGTGACGGTGTCCCGCACGGCGGATGACTTACTCCGTTATCACGGCAAGTGGATGGTGGTTGACGGCAGAGAGCTGTATTTGTTGGCCTTCAATTTCTGCTATCCGGACATCGAACGCAGCCGCAGCTTCGGCGTGATTACCCGCAACCGTGACGCGATTCGCGAAGCCTTGCGACTATTCGATTGCGACACGGCACGCCAACCGTATGCGGCCAGTTGCGAGAGCTTTCTGGTGAGCCCCGTAAATGCCCGGCAGTCTCTGGCCAAATTCATCGCGGGAACGAAAAACGAACTCCTGATCTACGACCCGAAGGTGAGCGATCCGGCCATGCTTCGGTGCCTGTGGGAGCGGTCCCAGGCGGGGGTTCAGTTGCGGGTAATCGGTCGCGTATCTGTCAAACGGCCGGAAATCGCCGTCCGCAAGCTGGCCAATCAACGCCTGCACACGCGCACCATGGTGCGCGACAAATGCTGGGTCTTTGTGGGGAGCCAGAGTCTGCGGGAGGCGGAGTTGGACGCGCGCCGGGAAGTGGGCTTGATTTTTCGCGATTCCAAAGTGGCGCGCCGCATCCGCGAAACATTCGATGCGGACTGGGCCGCGGCGGAACGGCCAGTCGGGCGGGCGACCCGGGAAGGAGACGGCGTACCTACCGAACGGATCGCGAACAAAGTGGCGAAAGCTGTCACGAAAGAGCTACCCCCGGTGGCGCCCCTGGTGGACGGAGCGGTTCAGAAGTTGGCCGGCGGGCTCAGCGAAATGGACCTCGAGGCGTCCGAGGTGCAGCAGATCGTCAAAGGAGCGGTGAAGGAGGCGGTCAAGGAAGTTGTCCGAGGCGTGCTGGAAGAAGCGGTAGGGAAAGCCCGGGAGGGCATCCATGAAGACGCTTGAAGGATTCGTCGTCGGCGTAATCGGCTGCGCTATGTGGGCCGCTCAGGCGACTCCACAGCCTTCGCCTGTCATCCCCGATTTTCAGAAACGAGTGGCGAACTATCTGCAGGTCCGAAAAAGCGCCGCTTCGGCGGTCTCCACGCTGAGGGCCACCGGGTCGCCGGAGAAGATCCAGGCGCACGAACACGACCTCGCCATCTCCATTCGCGCGGCACGGCCCGACGCCGCCCAAGGCGATATCTTCACACCGGGCATCGCCGCCGACTTTCATCGCATTATTCAGGAGGCCTGGACCGCACCTGGAGCGAACCGCATCAAGAAGAGTGTGACCGACTCGCAGCCTTCGCCTTTGCCTGTGCTGATGGTGAACGGCGCCTATCCCAAGGAGGATCCGGTGCAATCGATGCCCCCGTCGCTATTGCAACGCCTGCCGCCCTTACCGCGGGAACTCGAGTACCGGATCGTCGGCCGCACTCTGATCCTGCGCGACATCGACGCCAACCTGATTGTCGACTACCTGAACGAGGCTCTTCCGTAATCCCGTGAAACGATCCATTCTTCTCCTGTTAGCCGCGATGCTGGCGCTCTACGGAGCGGCCCAGCTATCTTTTCCGCTCATAGACAAGTCGGTGCGGTTCGCCGTGATCGGAGACGGCGGCACCGGCGAGAAGCCGCAATACGAAGTGGCGGAACAGATGACCGAATTTCATAATCTATTTCCCTTCGATTTTGCACTTATGCTGGGCGATAACATTTATGGCTCCAAGTCACCGGCGGACTTCAGAAAGAAGTTCCAGGAGCCGTACCAGCCGTTGTTGGACGCCGGAGTCAAATTCTACGCCTCGCTTGGAAATCACGATGAAACTAATGAGCGCATGTATAAGCCATTCAACATGGATGGCAAGCAATATTACAGCTTCCGCAAAGGCAACGCCGAGTTCTTCGCGCTGGATAGCAACTACATGAACCCCGACCAGGTGACGTGGCTCGACCGGCAACTAGCGGCGTCGGACGCCACCTGGAAAATTTGTTTCTTCCATCACCCTTTATATTCCGACGGCAAGACGCACGGACCTTCCCTGGACCTGCGCAGACAAATCGAACCGATCTTCCTGGCTCACGGAGTCAGCCTGGTGCTGAGCGGCCATGAGCATTTTTACGAGAGACTGAAGCCGCAGAAGGGTATTAATTACATCATACTGGGCAATTCCGGACAGTTGCGGCCCCACGATATTCGTCCTTCGCCCGATACGGAGAAGGCCTTCGACACTGACCGGTCGTTCCTGTTAGTAGAAATCGCCGGCAATCAATTGTATTTTCAAACGATTTCCCGCACCGGCGAGACCGTGGACAGCGGCGTCCTGACCGCACCGAAGACCACCCCTTCGGCGCGCAGTCACACAGTTCCCAAAAATCCGCTGGCGGTCGGGCTGCAGGGATGACCGCGGAGGTGAAGCTTGATTTGCGCGGATGCGATGACCCGTGAGCCGGCTTGCTGCGAGTTGGGCGATACCGCTGCGGATGCGGCCAAAATCATGGAAGCCGAACCCGACGAATGTCATGACCCGGAATCCCATCACCTGTCGACAAGAAGACGGTCTGCGGAAGGCTCTGAACGTGACGGAGCGTCACCAGGTACGGCGCATACCGGTAGTCGTGAGGATGGCCGCCTAGAGGGAATTATTGCGCAGGCAGACATCGCCACGCGGCCCCAGGCCGCCTGAAGGAGGATCTTATGCCGCGAAGAAAATGGCTGTGTGTAGGAATCTGCGTGGTGAGTTGGCTCGCCTTGGGCCCTCCGGTAACCGAAGCCAGGAAGGGGAAGCCAGCCCGCGCGGCTGCCGTTGCCACATCTCAAACGGCGATTCTGTGGGAAGACCCCGCGGATATCGCTTCTCGTAACCTATTCTACGGGCCGGGCGGAGTGCAACATGTACCGCACGGGCCCTATACATTCGACAAAGAGGACCTGGACGGCACTAATCCGAAGTTTGTCGTCAAAGATCCGGACGGCGTGAAGTGGAAGGTCAAATTGGGAATCGAGGCACGGCCGGAAACAGTGGCATCACGGCTGTTGTGGGCCGTGGGCTATTACGCTAATGAGGACTACTTTGTATCCGATATGCAGGTTCAGGGAATGCCCGCGCGGCTGCACCGCGGCCAGAAGTTGATTGGCCCCGGGGGAACGGTTCACAATGTCCGCCTGAAAAGAGAAGATGAAAAGAAAATCGGTTCCTGGGAATGGCGCTACGCTCCTTTCCGTGACACGCGCGAGTTCAACGGCCTGAGAACGCTGATGGCGGCGATTAATAATTGGGATCTCAAAGACGAGAACAACGCCATCTACGATCATGGCGGCGAACGCATCTTCGCCATCAGCGACCTGGGAGCGAGCTTCGGCTGCGCCGGCCGCTGCTGGCCTGGAGAGACCAAGGGAAATCTGGAAAAATATCGTAAGTCGCGCTTCATTCGCCGCCTCACTGGCGATACTGTGTCTTTTCAGACCCCAGCAGACCCCAGTTATCTTTACGTGTTTAGTGCCAAGGAATTTGTGAGCCGCGTGCGGATCGAATGGATAGGCAGAAATATTCCGCGGGCGGACGCCAAGTGGATGGGAAACCTGCTCGCGCGCCTTTCGCCCCAGCAGATCCACGATGCTTTTCGTGCGGCGGGTTACTCGCCCCAGGAAGTGGATGAGTTTGCCAATGTATTGAGCGGGCGTATCGGGGCGCTGACGGATCTGTGACCGGCGCCAGGTGACAAACATTTACGCTTTCACCGGCGCTCCTCGCATCCAATATAGTGGAGGTGGAAATATGAAGTCGCTTCTGAGAAAGCTCGGAGTTCCTGCTGTAGCATTGGCCGGGATGTTGGCGCTCTTCACTCCGTCTCATGCTGATGCGCGGGTCCGTTTCGGTGTGGGCATCGGCGTAGCGCCATACCCGGTGTATCCTTACTATGGCCCGCACTACGGCTACCCCTACGGCTACGTTTATGGTGGCGGATGGGGTCACGGCCACTACTACCACCACGGCTATCATAGTGCCCGATAAGGTGGAGTAAGTCGAGCGGTGCGGCGGCCAGACCCGCCGCACCGCTATTTCAGCGGCTGGGCCGCCAGGCTGCCATCCTGTCGATGAGCCAGCGTACATCCTTCTCGCGATGGCAGCCGAGGCAGGCGTTGGGACTATCGGGCTCGCCGAAACGGGCGGTCATTTCCGCATCGGGAATTTCGTCGATTTGGTGCGAGCGTGCGCGGAACAGCAGCGCCTCCATGTTGCGCGGCATGTGGCACGTAACGCAGTGGCTGGCCTCGCTTGCCGGCGCGTGCCGCGTGTGGCGCTCGGGATGGTCGCGCAGCGATTGGTGGCACTGCAGGCACATCTCATCGGAATCGGGCGCGTATTTGAGGGATTTCTGATTGCTGGCCGCGTCGTCCGGGTGGGGATCGTGGCACGATACGCAAGTAGCCCCGCCTTCCCGGAAGCAGCGCGACCGTTCGAAGGCTTCGCCGATAAAAGTGGTCGCGCGGAATCGGCCGTCGGCATAAAAGACCTTGCGGCTGTAGTCCGAAAGCAGATGGGTGCTGTGGGCGCGATAAAAGGGTGCGGCGGCCTGCGAATAATTCACCGCTCCGCCGGCCTCCGGATCGTGAGCCAGCGATTGCATGTGGCACTGCTCGCAGATGGCGACCGACTGCTCGGCGGAAATCTTGCCGAAATCCACCGGCGGCTGGGCGGCGGAAATGGCTCGCGGTTCGGCGTGCGAACTGCCGCGCATCGCGTCCACGTGCGCCTGCGAGGGGCCGTGACACATTTCGCAATCTATGCCGCCCTCGCGAAACTGCGCCGTAATCGGAGACCCCGCGGCGCCGTCATAGCGCAGTTGGCTGGTATGGCAGGGAGCGCAGTCGCGCTGGTACAGCGCGCCATCGGGTGTGCCTTGAAAGTGCCCGATATCGGAGCGCTTGGAACTGCCATCCACGATCTTCCAATAGTTGACCCATCCGCCTTCCAACTTGCTGTACTGAATCGGCAGCACCACCAGCCGGCCGTCGGGGAACTTCGAGGCGTACGCCTGCTGCCACTTGGACCCGATCAAGGCGTCGACACGGTAGCGCGTCCACTGGCCCGAATCCGCGTCGCGCAGTTCGATGAAGCGCCGGCCGTTTTCGTCGCCGGTGCGTGCGCTGCCCCCGAGGACCTCTTCTCCCGAGAAGCGGCCCATCACGTCGCCCGCCGAATAGGGGCGGAACATTTTCGCCATGCCAGTGGCCTTCCAGTTGCGAAATTCGGCTTCGTGGCATGGGTGGCAGGCGGCCGAGCCGGCATAGGCTCCGGGTAGCAAACCACCCGCAATGGGCACTACTGGCATGGTCCAGTGCTGCGAGGCGGCAAACTCCTCAAAGGTCTGAGACCGCGTCTTAGCGGCGTAGACCTGGTGCAGTGACCGCCGTGCCGCTTCGCCCAGTGCCCCGCTGGCGGTATTCATGACCTCCGCAAAACAGGGCGCCGCCGAATCCGGATCCTTGCTCGCATTCCGCGCGACGCCGAGCGCATAGAGCGCCACGTAATCGTTGGGCTTCACACGCAAGGCATCCAGGAGCCATCGCTCGGCATCCGCATAGTGGCCTTCCTCCTCCGCCGTGCGGCCGAGAGCGAATTCCGCCAGATCCCGCAGGCCGTTGCGCACCGGCGGCCAGGCAGCGGGCGAAATTCCCGCCGGCGCCAGCGCTCGCTCCAGGTACCGCAGAGCCTGCCGGCCGCTCGTCTCCGCCAACTGGTGCTGGCCGTGCCGCGCCGCCAGATCGGCCATCATGGTCAGCAAAAGTGGATTCTCCGGCAGCAGACGCAGGGCGCGCTTGCCCCACTCGATGGCCCCGTTGTCGTCTCCCATCGCCGCCGAAGCGCGGGCCGCCTGTTCATAAGCTTCCCGGAGCACCACCGAACGCGGGTAGCGTTCCACGAAAGCGGCGGCGCGTTGCCTTCCCTGCTGCGGGTCCTCGGTGTCCCAAAGCTCCTTAAAAAGGCTCCGTTCCTGCGAGTCCTGAATCTCGTCGAAAAGGGAAACGGTCCGCGCACCGTTGGCGGTATCGATCTGCTGCGCTGCCAACGGGGAAACCAGCAGCGGCAGCATCCACAACAGGTTAAGTTTCCACAGCGGAGCACGGAGGAACTTCCCTCCGGCCGGACCGGGGCTGGACATCAGAAGCTTAACCTCGAATAATGCGCCTGCTGCAAGGTGCGCAGCATCGCGGGACGGATCAGTTTCACACCGTCGTTGAGCGGCGGCCTGTACTCCGAAATGGAGCTGCTCCGCGGCAGGCCGAGCAGGGAGTTGTACCGGTACGTGCTATCGCCGGCGAACGTCATCGAGGTGATGCCGGTCTCGGAACGGTCGCTGTCCATGCGATACGGATCGCCGCTGAGACGGATGTTGCCCACGCCCCTCATGCACAGAAAGTTTATCACGCCTTCATACCGCGGATCGCAGTAATCGAAGTCAATTCAGGCTGTCTACGCCCTTCGGGTTTTCGATCGCTGAGGCGCCTTTTGTGGCGCGGACGCGCCGGCTTCCAAAGCGGTTCTGCTTCTGGCGCGCAAAGATGCTCTGCCTCTGGCGCGGGCAGGCGGAAAATGGCGCACCGGGTTGGCAGTTGGAGGAACAGCTTGTTTCTGGCGAGCCGAGCTACCGGGGAACGCGCGGCGTCGCCGATCAGAAGGCCGGGCCGGACCGTATCCGAGGGCGCCGATAGGAAAGGAAGGTGGGGGAGGCTGCGTTGCCCAGCGGCTACAGGGTAGACTCTGCTTACTGCAATCCCGCTCGTAATCTTTCCATGGTTTGGCGCACCTCGGGATCGGGCCTGATCCGCAAGGCCGCCTGGTATTCCGCTAGAGCCTCACGGAGGCGGCCGGGGGTTAACGCCAACGCCTTCCCCAGGCTGACGTGCGCATCGAAGAAATCGGGCTCGCTACGCACAGCCGCTGCAAACTCGCCAATGGCCTGGGGCAGCCGGCCGGGCGTCACCGCCAGCGCGTTTCCCAGGTTGTAGTGAACTTCCGCGGAATCGGGCCGAATCCGCAGAGCCGCCTGATATTCGGCCATGGCCTCGGGCAGGCGGCCGGGCATCGCCGCCAGCGCGTTTCCCAGGCCGTTGTGGGCCGCCACCAGATCGGGTTGAATCCGCAGGGCGGCCTGGTACTCGGCAATGGCCTCGGGCAACCGGCCGGGTATGCCGGATAGCGCGTTTGCGAGGTTGTTGTGGGCATCCGCATTGTCGGGTCGAATCCGCAGGGCGGCCTGGTATTCGGCAATGGCGTCCGGCAGGCGATTCTTCATTTGCGCCAGGGCGTTGGCCAGGTTGTAATGCACTTCCGCGTTTCGGGGCTCAACGCGCAGGGCCGCCTGGAATTCGGCAATGGCGTCCGGCAGGCGGCCGGGCATGCGCGCCAGAGCGTTTGCCAGATCGTTATGAACTATCACCTGATCGGGTGCGATCCGCAATGCCGCGCGGTATTCGTCAACGGCCTCGGGCAGCCGGCCAGGGATGGCGGATAGTGCGTTTCCCAAATTATCGTGGGCGTCGGGACGATCCGGCTCGATCCGCACGGCTTCGCGATACTGGGCAATGGCCTCAGGCAGGCGGCCGGGTATGTGCTCCAATTCTTTGGCCAGGTTATAGTGTGACTTAGCGCTTTCCGGACAGACGTTCACGGCGCTGGTCCAAAGACTAAGGCCATCCTGCCAGTTGAAGTTGCGGGCGTGGGTCCGCGCGGTGAACGCCAGGCACACCAGCCCCAGCGCGGCCCAGGCAACTGGCGCGGCCACGCGCCGCGGAAGCGATCGCCACCGGCCGAGCACGCATGCGGCCGCAACGATACAACCGGCCAGCCCCACCGAAGGCAGATAGAGAAACCGCTCGGCCATGATGCTGCCGATGAGGACAATCAGGTTCGAAGTGGGCGACAGCGCAACGAAAAAGAAAACCAGGAAGAACAGCAGCGGCTTCCCCGTGCGGCGCCAGCGCCCAGCCAGCAGGAGGGCAAGAAGGGCCGCGCCCAACAGAACCGCCAGCGCGATCAGCGCCTTGGCATCCTCCCAGTTGGTGAGCCGCCAGCCGAACAATGGCACCGCATTGTAGGAATAATCCGCCGACAAGTGGGCCGGCCAGAGAAACAGCCAGAGAAACTTGCCGATCACTTTGACGGCGGTGAGGCGCGCCGTCCAGAAATCGGCGCCCACCAGGGGATTTTCGGAATAGTCAATCAGCATGTGTAGCTGGAAGCCGCTGCGTAAGCAGAAAAAGACGGCCAACGGGAGCCCCACAGCCGCATATGCGGGCGCCGCCTGGCGCCACTTCGCGCGCTCCGGCCAGGTGAGATTGTAGAGCAGCATGAGGCCCGGCAAGACGGCCCCGCTCTCCTTTGAGAAGAGCGCGAACGTCTGCGCAGCGGCCAACGCCGCGAGCCACGCCATCCTGTGCCGCCACATGGCGGAAGCACCTCTCGCGTGGCACAACAAGCCCGCCAATACACCCAGGGCCGCCAGCAAATCGGCACGCCCCACAATATTGGTGACCGATTCGGTGAGCACCGGGTGCAATCCCCAAATCGCGGCCAGCGCCAACGCCGGAGCGGCTTCTCCCAAAGTCAGCACGCCCAACGCATACACCAGCGCCACGTTCACTTCGTGCAGCACGAAGTTAACCCAGTGATAGCCAACCGGGCGCGGACCGTTGCCGAGAACCGCGTAATTTAACAAGTAGGAGAAAGTAGTGAAAGGCCGATATAGGCCGGTTGTGGGGTGGATGTACCAATACCCCCCAGTCAGGATGGACTCGATGTTTTGGGGCGTTGCCTGGCGAATACGGGCATCCTGCAGGATGGCCGTATCGCTATCGAAGACCAGTGCCCCCTGGAAGGAATTGGAATAGGCGGCCAGGACGAGTCCCCAAATTGCCAGTAGCCGCCACCCATGCCGCCGCCATGCCAAGCCCGTTCCCGCAGTCGCGGCGCCTGTTGCCGCGGAAGGCGTTGACGCCAGGCGCGGCCTTCGATTCTTGGGCATCTTCCCTGACCTGACAGGCCAGTATAGCTCCTTACGGAAAGATGTTCGGGAGAGGAAAGGCAGAGCGCTCCCCGCAGCAGAGCGCTCGCCAAATTCCCTAACCGGGTGCGTTAGAGAAAGAGCAGGGCTGCGCGAACAGCGAGCGCAGCCTAGAGAATCACTACCAGGTCATTCTGGCCGTCAACTGCATCACGCGCGGCGTGTTGACCTGCGATTGCCACTTGCCCCAGTTGGGGTTGCCGAGCGACGTAGCACCAGAGATGGGCCCGAACCAGACGCGATTGAACACGTTGAACGACTCGCCACGAAACTCCAGGCGAAATCGTTCCTTAAAGGGAAAAGTCCGGGACAGCCCCAGGTCCTCATTAAATTGCGGCCAACTGCGGAAATCCGGGTTGTACGTGGTGGAATTGCCGAACGAGGTTGACGACTGCGCCGGGAAGATATTCGTGGAGGAGTTGGCATTGGCCGGCTGCGGCTGCAGGTAGAGCTCCCCGTAAGGGTTGAACCTGCCCGAGTAGGGGGCGGCCCAGCCCTTGTATGTGCTTACGGTGGGCGGGTTGCTATACGCGCCGATGTCGAAGCTAGGGGCATCGGTGCTGATGTTCATGGGCAATCCGCTACCGTAGCTTTGTATGCCGGAGATGCGCCAGCCGCCCACAATCGCCGCAGCCACGCCGCCACCCGCCAGGAAATGCTTCCCTTTCCCGATGGGCAGCTCGTACACGTATGTGAGCTTCACCAGGTGTGTCTGATCGTAACTGGCAATCGATTTGAGCAGCCTTAAATTGTACATGTCGCCATAGTTGGTAGTGGCGGCGTAGGCCATGCTTGAGTCAGTCAGGATCTTCGAAAAACTATAGGAAGATTGGATCGTCAGCCCATTGCTCAACCGCTTGGTGTACTTAGCCAGCAGCGCGTTGTAAGTGGAATGGCCGATCCGGTCGCCGCCTCCGTCTGTAGTGTCGATTGTCCCGTATTGGGGATAGGGGAGATTGGCTTGCGTCACGCTCGCTCCGCTGCCCCACAGCTTGGTGAAGGGGATGCATTCGGCCGCCGATCCCGAGCCACAGGTCCATGGCTGGACGGCCCCGGCGTTGATCGCCGTGGAAGAGGTAATCAGCGAGCTCAGCACCGCCCGTCCGGACGCCGTGAACGGACTTAGTGCGGGAGGCAGACTGTTGAAACGCAGTTGGTTATCGGCCAGGAAGTCCGAGGAGATGTCGCTCGCGAAGGTCGCCACATAGCCCACCTCGAAAGACTGGGTATTGGTAATCTGCCGTTGAATATTGAACGAGTAGTTCAGCTCGTCATCGGGTTTGTCCGCCGAGCTCCCGTTAAACCCGTAGGACGGCGGATTCTGGCCGACGCCCACGCCGGGGTCGATGTTCGGGAGAGTCAGACTTATCCCAGGGCCATTGTTCAGGGTATACACCGGAAACACGTTGCTTGGGTTATTGACCGTGTCCCGTATGGCGTAACCAAGCTGGTGCGAGGACTGCCCGATGCCGGCCACCGGCCCGAAGCTGCGCGAGGCGGCGGCACGGATCACGGTCTTGTTGTCGATCGCATAGGCGAGAGCGAGCCGCGGCGCGTACCCCCCATAGAAGCTGGGGATCAGATTGCGGCTGCCCGTGCAGCCCGCGCAGGTCCCGGCGAATTCGGTGGCGCCCAGAATCCCGCCCGCGGCCGGATTCGGAAGGGTGTAGTCCAGGGTGCTCAAGTGGTTGGAGCCCGAGATCGGCGCCAGATCGACCTCATAGCGGAGGCCAAGATTTAGTGTAAGCTTGTGCGTGACCTTCCAGTCGTCCTGAACGTAGAATTGGTGAGTGCGATAAAAGGCGAGGAGGTACCGCGGCGTATCCATGTTGTAGCCGTTCACCTGTCCCAGCAGGAAGGAGGCAAACCCGCTGCCGCCTCCACTCGCTTCGCTCCCAGCCTGCGGGACCGACGTGCCGAGATAGGAAAACGAGGCGGCGCCGGACCCGTACTGCACTCCGAAGCCGTCGTAGTGGCTGTCACCGAAGAAATAGCCCCACTTGAAGGTGTGCTTCCCACTGGTTTTCGTCATGTCGTCGTGCATCTCGAAGACCAGGCGGTCGGAGCCGTTCGCGGCGGAGCTGCCCCAGCCGCTGAAATCGCCCGTGCTGATAATGGGCATATTCTGGCATAGGGCAAAGCCCGGCAGGCAGATCCCTTTCGATGTCCAGAAATCCGAGGGCAACAAGCCGCCGATACCCTCGGCCTGCGGCGAGCCCTGCGTCATTCCCTCGGTGTTACCGTGATCTTCCCGATAGTAGTTGAATCCGCCGAAGAAGCGGTTCAGCAGGGTCGGACTGATGGTCCAGTCCCAATTGCCGCGATAAATCTGGGTGTGGTCGTACCCATTACTGTTACTGCCTATCGGCGCGGGCAGTCCCGTACACCCATAGGCCCCACAATTAGTGAGAAGGTCGCCTTTGTCCATTAAGTACGAGAGGTGGTGCTTCGAGCCCAGGCTCTGATCGATCTTGGCGCTCCACTTATTGTCTGGATTGTTGGTCGTTCCATTGGGATTCACAATGTAGTTTTGATTCACGTAGCCCAACGTC
>CAZARO010000046.1:0-12384 GCA_964487165.1 uncultured Solibacteraceae bacterium
ACCTAAAATCCTGGCCGCCCAGGAGCCCGACGGCTACCTCCAGACGGCATTCACTCTCGACCGCCAGGAGCGCGACGGACGCATCACCGCCAGCAGCAAATTCAAACACTGGGATCCCATCCACCGCGGCGATCACGAAGGCTACACCGGGGGCTACTTTCTGGAATCCGCCATCAACCACTACCTGATGACCGGCCGGAAGGATGCCCGCATGTACCACGCGGCCACGAAGCTTGCCGACTGCTGGTCAAGCCACCTGGGCCCCGCGCCCAAACAGGCCTGGTACGACGGGCACCAGGAAATGGAACAGGCGCTGGTGCGCTTCGGCCGCTTCGTGAACGACATGGAAGGGCAGGGAAAGGGCGACCGATACATTCAGACCGCCAAGTATCTGCTCGATTGCCGCTACACCGCCGCGGCCGACCCGGCGCGCGACCGGCACGAGTACGACCAAAGCCATCTGCCGGTGGTCCAGCAATATGAAGCCGTGGGGCACGCCGTGCGCGCCACTTACACTTACTCCGGCATGGCCGATGTCGCCGTCGAGACCCACGATCCTGATTATCAAAGCGCCGTGAAATCTCTCTGGGAGAATGTGGTCAACCGTAAGTACTATCTGACTGGCGGTATCGGTAGCGGTGAAACCTCCGAAGGCTTCGGACCGAATTACTCGCTGCGCAACAACGCCTACTGCGAATCGTGTTCCAGTTGCGGAATGATCTTCTTCCACTGGAAGATGAACCTGGCCTATCACGACGCCCGCTACGTCGACAATTACGAAGAAACCATGTACAACGCTCTTCTCGGTTCCCTGGATCTCGAGGGGAAGAATTTCTACTACACCAATCCGCTCGACGCCGTGGCAGGCCGCAGTTCGTGGCATACTTGCCCCTGCTGCGTGGGGAACATTCCGCGCACGCTGCTCATGGTGCCTACCTGGGCTTACGCCACCTCTCCGGACGGCATCTACGTCAACATGTACATCGGCAGCACGGTCACGCTGGAGCGGGTGGCGGGCACTGAGGTAGAGATGGTGCAGCAAACCGATTACCCCTGGAGCGGCAAGATTGCCATCACCCTGAATCCCAAAACGAATAAGTCCTTCGCATTGCGCCTGCGTATTCCCAACCGCACCACCAGCAAGCTCTACAAACCCGTGCCCGAAGTTAGCGGACTCGTTTCCCTTGCCGTCAACGGCAAACCCGTGAAACTGGCGATGGACAAAGGATATGCCGTGATCGAGCGCACCTGGAAGGCCGGCGACAAGGTGGAACTGGAACTTCCGCTCAAGGTGCAGCGCGTGAAGGCGGTGGAACAGATCGCCGCCACGCGCGGGAAAGTGGCCCTCCGCTACGGTCCGCTGATTTACAACATCGAGAAAGTGGATCAGGACATCGCCAAGGCGCTGGCCGATGACTCTGCTTTGACCGCGGAGTGGCGGCCCGATTTTCTCGGTGGCGCCACCGTGATCGCCGGGCAGTTCGCCGATGGTAGCAGGCTGCTGGCGGTTCCCAACTATACGCGCGCCAACCGGCAGAAGGATCTGCCGCCCGAAGCCGGGCCCATCTCAGCCAGCCCGGCACTCTACATGGGGCCGAACGCCCGTGAGCCGGAGCGGCCGCAAAGCGCGGACCGCCGCCGCGAGGTTCCGCAGCCGGCGTCCATCATCTGGATCAAGCAGGCGTAATCGGGCCTGTAATCGCTTTCAGCACGGCCAGGCGTCAATGCGAGAGAATAGCGCTATTGTGGCCTGAGTCCGGTGGGTTTGAACTCGCCGCCCTTCACCAGCAGGTCGAGTATTTCTCCCGTTCGCACGGGGCAGGCTCTGCCTTTCTGGGGGGTCAGGTTGTCGTGCTCGGATTCGATCAGGGGGAGCGGTTCCTTGGGGCCGGGAATCTGGTTGAGCTCGGTCCAGACGCCGGCCGGCGGCGAAATCGTGTCGATGAAACCCATCCCCGCAAACACCGCCGCATGGATGTGCGAGGCAAAATTGACGGTATCGAAATAGAGCGCGGTCTTCATCGCGTCGGGGTTGTCGGACGGCCAATTGGGATAGCCCGCCTTGCGGCCGTGGAGATCTCCGTTGGTGTCGGCACCGGCGGGCACGCAGACCAGTACGGCGGTGATCTTCTCGGGCCGCAGGCCGGCGAGCATGATGCTCTGCTGCCCACCCATGCTGCCTCCCGTGAGCACGATCGTCTTGCCATCCCAGTCGGGCCGCGTCAGCAGGTAATCCAGGACGCGCGAATCGCGCAGGTACATGTTCAGGAAATACGATTTCTCACGATCGGTGTTGCCCACGGCCTGATAGCTTCGCGGGATGTTGCCGGATGGATCCGACGGCAGCTTGTCGTGCGAATCGACGTTGAGGAAGAGCCAGCCTTCGGCGGCACGCTGCGCGGCGCCGTGCGCGTTCAACGCGTACACGCCGGCGTACTGCAACTGGATGAGCGCCGGGAACTTTCCCTCCCGCGCCGGCTTGGCGACATAGCCGTGAGCATTGGACCCGAGCGCGTCGAGGACGAACATGTTCAATTCCACTCCCGGCACATCGGTGGCGACGGGCGTCAGCGTGGGGTTGATCGGGATCTTCGACTGGGCGGACAACTTGCCCTCCCAGAACGCGTCGAAGTCGCCGGGGCGCGGCGTCGAGAGCGCGATTTTCCCCGGCGCGACAGCGGCGCCGACGGCATAGAGTCCGTTATTGCGTCCGGTGTTGCCTCCCACGTAAGCGGGAGCGGCGGCGGTGTCCGGAGCGGCTGCGGCCGCGCCGAGATTGGCGTAGGGCTCCACGGCGACGTAGATCATCTCCGGCTGGTCGCCGGCGATTTCGATCTTGTCCTTGCCGGAGGAAAAATCGAGCTTGCCTTCTTTGAGGACGACGGCGTTATTGCGGCGAACGGTCCACTTGTAGGCGTAAGTGGGCGTCGCCGGGCCGGGCGTTACCGTCCAGCCGACGGTTTCGCCCAGCTCGTAAACGCCGCTCGAGTGATACGGCGTAAAGGTGAGCTGCTGCTCGATCGGGCCGCGCTGCGCGAGAGCGAACGAAACGGCGGCCAGCAGGGCGAATAGAAAGCGTGTTCGGGTTCGAATCATGAAAATCTCCAAGCAAATCTATCGGAACAGCATGGGGGCGAAGTTGTCAACGGACCCCGTCCATATCCAACATAGCCCGAAAGGCGCCGACCGCCACGCGATCAACCGCTTGCTTACGCGCGCGGCTCCGTATGCGGCCTCTTGCAGAGCGTATGCGGCCTCTTGCAGAGCCGTGACCGCCAGGGAGCGGACACTCAAGCCTGTCGCTCCTTCCCGGACCGGCCGTCCCTCGAAACGGCCGCTCGATGGGGGAAAATGAAATCATGCTTCTCAAATGGCCCGACATTCTCAATCTCGCCAAGAACGGCAATCCCGCCCCGGATCGGAAAGTCGTCAAAACGGACGCTGAGTGGCGCCAGCAACTGAGCGACGAAGAATATTACGTCACCCGCCACGCGGGCACCGAGCGGCCCTTCAGTTCGGACATGTGCGGGCTGTTCGAGCCGGGAATTTACTCCTGCGTGTGCTGCGAGACATTGCTCTTCGATGCCTCCGAGAAATTCGAATCCGGCACCGGTTGGCCGTCGTTCACCCAGCCCGTCGCGCTCAACGTGATTGCGTACCGCTTTGACGGACCTGCCTTCCTGAGGCGCGTGGAGACCCTCTGCAACACTTGCGATGCCCATCTCGGGCATGTCTTCCCCGATGGGCCCGAGCCCAGCGGATTGCGATATTGCATGAACGCGGTCGCGCTGAAGAAGGCGGCGAAAGCCTGAAGGGGGCGTCCCGCGCTACTTCGGCGGCGCCGTTTTCGCGTTGGCGTCGCGAACCTCCTTCATCTCCTGCGCCATAGCTTCCCACCTCTGGTACTGCGCCTGCTTGCGCGCATCGGGATCTTTCTTGCCGAGCATCCAGTAGTCGAACCAGTCGAGGTTTCGCTCCACCGACTCGAGTTGCAGCACCGGCGACGACAGGTTGTGCCCTTCCCCGGGGTAGATGACCATCTCATGCGGCACACCTTCCCGCCATAACGCGGTGAGCGATTCGAGCGTCAGCATCGCCAGGCTCCGCTGACCGGCCTCCAACAGGGTCGGCGTCTCCAGCCCCTTCATCGCGAAGATGGGCGAAATGGCGATGTACCGCTCGGGGTTTTCGTACGGCGTTCCGGGATTGTAGAATTCGTGCGTTTGCAAGTTCAGCCAGCCGGCCATCATGCCATACTGCGAAAACGCGTCCAGCGCCCCTTCCGCGAAGGAGGCGGCGCGAAACATCTCCTTATGATGCGCCAGCACGTATGGACCGAGCCACGCACCATGGCTCTGCCCCAGAATGCCGACTCGGGTGGCATCCACGTCCCCGCGCCGGGCGAGGGACTCGACGCCCGTGACGATGTCCTCGGCCGGTTCGCCGGCCATATCGTGGAACAGGCGGAACGCTTTCCCGTAGGAACCGGTGCCCCGATAGTTGGGCAGGAAGACGAGGTATCCACGGTCGGCAAAGATGCGGAACGGGTACGGCCAGACCCACTGTCCGAATACCGAATACGGTTCAAAGGCGTCCTTCACCGCGAAGCCAGGCCCGCCGTGGATCATGACCAGCAGCGGGTATCGCCGGCCCGTAGTGTAGCCGGCCGGCTTTAGCAGTAGTCCTTCTACCTCCACCCCCTCCGCGCCCTTCCAGTGGACCCACTCGGATTGCGGCGCGGCCAGCGGCGCCAGCCCGGCGTTCACCGCCGTGATGGCCTGCGAACTGGCGAACGGCGCGCGGGCGAAGTGGATTTCCGGTGCATGCTGCGCGTCGTCATGCACCATCGCGATTTCGTCGCCCGAGGCGGCCATCGAGAAGGAGCTGCTATTGCCCTCGAAGCGCGTGAGCGCCTGCACAGAGCCGTCGCGCGAGAGGCGGAACAGATTGGTCCGCGCACGCACGGTGTTTTCCAGAATCATCCCCGTGCGTTCGCGCCAGGACAAGCGAGCGGTGTACAACTCCTGGCGCTCTTCGCTGGTGATCGGCTGGAAGTGCTTTGAGCCAATTGAGTAGATTCCAATGGCGCCGCTGTTGGCCCAGCGATCCTCGGTAGTCTTGACGATCGCCGCCAGTTCCTGGCCGTCAGGCGACCAGACGGGTTGCGAGTACTCGCGCGTGGGAATGCGGTTCTGTTCCGCGCCCTCCAGTATCCGCGTGGCCTTGGCGGTCTCCAGCGAATAGACGTAGATGCTGGCTGGATACCGAAGCTCCGGCGCCTCTCTCCCGGTGACCGCGAGACTCTTGCCGTCGGGCGACCAGGCCGCATCTTCCACATGGAAGCTGTCAATCAGCCGCTCGGCCGGCCGGCCGTTTCCCGGAAGCAGATACAGATGTGTGGGGCGAGCGGCATCCAGGAAGATCTCGTTGCCCAGCAGCTTATAGAGATCGAAGGTACGCTTGTCGATCACTGCGCCAGTCCTCTGCCGCGGGCGCGCGGGTTCCGGGTCGGCCTCGCGCGAGAGGTAAGCCACGGACGCTCCGTCGGGGCTTAACTGAAATGAGACTACGCCCGCCGGCGCCGAGCTTTCGAGTAGTACCTCCTGCGTGTCGGCGCGCAGGACGACGACTTGCGGGCGCCCTTCACGGGGCCTAATGCAGGCCAGGCGCTGAGCGTCGGACGACCAGTGCGTCGTGCCGCAATCGTCCATCACCTTGCGTGCCGGCGAGCGGCCGTCGGCAGCCACCATCCACAAGCTGTTCTTGTAACGGTCGTCCGGGAGACTGGCTTCGCGCAGCGTGTAGGCGATGTTGCGGCCGTCGGGCGAAAGCGCCACGTCGCCGAGAGTCTTGAGGCGCAGCAGGTCGTTGGGGTTGAGGTGGGATGTCTGGGCCAGGCAAGCAGTGCAGGCTAGCGCGATCCTAGCGAAACGGGCCGGTCGGCGGGTCTGACGCATAGTCCAATTAGAGCAGGAATGGGCGGGCCGAAGCTTAAGCGCTAGTCCTGCCGTCCAGAGCTTCCCGAACTTTTCTGACAAGGTCCTGTTCCGTAAAAGGCTTTTGCAATAGATTGGACGATGTCAGGCCGCGGTTTACCATCTCCTCCTCGTTGTAGCCGCTCATGAGCAGCACCTTCATATCCGACCGCACGAAAGCCATCTCCCGGGCAAGTTCGCTGCCGCTCATTTCCGGCATGACCATGTCGCTTAGCAACAGGTGAATGGGCGCGGCATTCTCGCTGGCCAGATGGAGGGCGGCAGGCCCGCTATCCGCTTGCAAAACGCGATACCCGTTCTCTTCCAGAAAGAGGGAGGTGATCAACCGGACCTCTTCATTGTCTTCCACCAGCAGGATGGTCTCCCCACCCCGGTGGTCGGCGGGTGCTGCTTCCAAAGCAGAGCTGTCGATCCCGGCCGTCTTTGCCAACGGCAGGCACACATGGACCGCGGTGCCCTGTCCCGGTTCGCTTTCCACCGTAATAAACCCATGCGCCTCTTGTACGATGCCATAGACAGTGGCTAGCCCAAGCCCCGTCCCGGCGCCGGCAGGCTTGGTGGTAAAGAACGGCTCGAACAGGTGCGCTTGCACCTCCGGCGTCATACCGCAGCCCGTATCGGCTACCGAAAGGCGGACGAACTCCCCGGGCCGGCACCCGGAAATCGCGGCGCAATCGCTTTCGCCGAAGCTGACGTTTTGAGCTTTCACCGTAATCGCGCCTCCCGCCGGCATGGCATCGCGGGCATTGAGGCAGAGATTCATCGCTACCTGTTCGATCTGCCCGGCGTCGGCCTCAATCTGGCCAAGATCCGGATCGAATACCGAGTGGATCGCGATGTCATCGTCAATCAGCCGCCGTAACATGCCGAGAGTCTGCGCGAGCAATTCCTTCAGATCGAGCCGCTGCGGATTGGCGATGGCCTTGCGGCTGAACAGCAGCAACTGCTTGACCAGGCGCGCGGCGCGTCCACCGGCGCTGCGTACCGCGGCAATCATGGCATAGCCCGAATCGCTTTCCGCCACCCGCCGCAGCAGCAAATCGCTATAACCGTTGATCACGGTCAGGACGTTATTGAAATCGTGGGCCACGCCGCCGGCCAGCTGTCCGATGGCTTGCATTTTCTGGGCTTGCCGGAGTTGCTCTTCCAATTGGTATTGCTCGGTCAGGTCGATCCCTACGCCCCAACGCGCCCAACCGGGTACCGGCAGCTGGTTGGAGACGCGACACCATCGCACCGTGCGGACCACGCCATCCTTGCGCGTGATGTGCCAGGGTTCCGTGGGGACGGAGTCCCGTAATCTTGCCGCCAGTGCCTGCGTTCTATTCTTTTCGTCGGGGAACAGAAGGGCAAAACCCGCCGGATTGCCGATCATTTCACTGGCGCTGAATCCCGTGACGCGCTCACATTCACGATTCCAGTACACGAACCGCGCCCCTTCATCCAAGGCCGCAATCATCACCGGCAGAGCCTCCATGATGCGCAGCAAGCGCGTTTCATTTTCCCGTAACGCCTCTTGCGAGCGTCTCCGTTCGGTAAGGTCAGTAAATATGACCAGGGAAACATTTCCATACCGGCACAGCCGGACCTCGACGAAGCGGACCGTCCCGTCACGGCAGGTAACCAGGCCCTCCACTGGCCCCAGGACAGTCTGGCCGGCCTGGTCGGCAGCCGCGGTGGCCGATTTCCAGATTTCCCGGATCTCCTGCCGGTACGCCGGATCCGGGTACGCGCGCAACTCCCACGATGCCATGTCCCACACATCCTCCCGCGTATAGCCGAAACAATCGGTGAACTGTTTGTTCAGGAGGAGAACGCGCTCCCGATCGGTGGCAACCAGCATGGGAACGGGGGAGCTTTCCACCAGCCCCCGAAACCGCTCCTCGCTTTCGCGCAGCGCATCTTCCGCCTGCTTCCGCTCCGTGATATCGGAAACGCAGGCGATCACCCCGACGATCTCGCCATGGGAATTGCGCAAGGGGCCCACGGTTTGCGAGTTCCACCCTTTCCGTCCATGCTGCGGGACTTCGAACGGAAAATCCGGCGAGGTGAGCGTTTCCCCGTCCAAAGCCCGGCGCCACATCTGTTCGGCTCCCGCTTCCTTCAGGAACGGGAAAAGCTCCAGCGGATGTTTGCCCAGCACTTCGTCGGCGCGCAGCCCGCTCATCTCCTCCATCTTCGGGTTCCAAGCCAGGTAGCGCAGATTCCGATTCATCACGATGAGGCCCACCTGGGTGCTCTTGAAGACATCCTGGTTCAGCTGGTTCGCGTCCATGAGGGCTTGCGCCGAAGCGCTGAACGCCGGGTCGGCACGCACCACGGTGAGCAGACCGGAATCCGGCAGCTGCCTGGTGGCAATCTCGGCGGGAAAGGCGGAGCCATCCTTGCGGCGGCAGACACCCGGCTCGGTTGCAGCGGACAGCAGAACGTCAATCGGAGAGCCAACCAACTCCTCGCGGGAGTAACCGAATACACTTTCGGCCTGAGCGTTCGCCGCACGCACCACGCCCTGGACGCTGATCACGAGGGCATCCGGATGCAACTCAAAACTGGCTTCGTAAAAACTGGATTCAGACTTTTCGAACCGAGAGCCATCGCTGGTCATTCGGACGATTGTAACAGTTGGAGAGTTCAGGCCCCGCGGCGTTGCGCAAGCGGGTGCGCCGTTTTGGGGGATCACGACGCTACGGCCGCCGCTCCCTGTGGCCGCGAAGGAATCGGTCTTGCAATCAAACCACGCAAATTCCCCAAAACCGGCAGGCACCCGCGCAACCCAAAAGCTCTTCTTAATCCACCAGCCCGTTGCGCACCGCGAACCGCACCAGTTCATTGATGCTATGCACATTCAGCTTCTCCATAATGCGCCCGCGGTGCGCGTCCACGGTATACACGCTGAGATTCAAGGTGACGGCGATTTCCTTGTTGGTCTTACCCTCGGCCAGCATTTGCAGAACCTCGCGCTCCCGGCTGCTGAGCAGGTCGATCGGGTTGGTCACGTGCTTGCGGTAGTCGTCCAGCACGGCGTTGGAGATGGCCGGGCTGAGGTAGCCCTCGCCCGCCGCCACGGCGCGGACCGCGGCCACCAGATCGTCCGCCACGGAATCCTTCAGCAGGTAGCCGCGTGCGCCGGCGCGCAGAATCTCGCGCACATATACCGAGTCCTTATGCATACTCAACGCCACTACGCGGATGTGCGGATTGTCGGCCGTCAGGCGGCGCGTGGCCTCTATGCCGTTGAGTTCGGGCATGGCGACGTCCATCACCACCACGTCGGGCCGCAGGCTGGCGGCCAGTTCCACGGCTTCGCGGCCGTTGCCGGCCTCGCCCACAATCTCCAGGTCGGCGTGGGCACTCAGAATCATGCGGAAGCCCTGCCGCACTACGGCATGGTCGTCAGCTAAAAGGATGCGAATGCGTTTCATTGCCCCCAAGCCTCTTCGCGACAAGTCTACCAGGGACCGCCCACTTGTTTCCGGCTGTCAAAGCTCTAGTTGGCGATCGGCATCCCGATAGTGCAGCCGACCCCTGGTTTCGTAACGCGGCTGAAGAATCGCGACGGTGATGTCAAACTGATTTGCAGTGCCGTAACAATCGGCGATTTCCTTGATAGGTTGTCCGGCCAGTTCCAAGGTCGCCCAATCAGAAATGCTACTGGCCTAGAGGGTAAGTACAACTTCGTTCTGGTTTTCCATTCCCTCACCTCGATACCCACGGATGCAGTTGAGCCTGACGCGAACAGCGCGCCCGGCATCTTCGCCGCGCTTCGACAACAGCTGGGGCTTCGGCTGGTGCCTGGAAAAGCACCTATGACGGTATTCGTCGTGGATCATCTGGCCAAGACACCGACTGAGAATTAGGTAGCGGCTCGCTGTTGCGCGCGGGCCGTTCATTTTCATCGCGTCGCCTGCCCGCGATTCCGGGTGAAATACGGCGATTTCGGAAAGTGACCGTCCCCCTCATTAAAGGTCACCCGCCCGAGTGGTCGGCGACCGGTTGATGGGCACCAAGGGGCGTTCGTAGTCCGTGGAATCCCCCGACGATTCTGAAAGGTAGCCCAATGCGACCTGGGCCCAACGTTCCGACTAAATGTATGCTTGTATGGAGACACTCCATAGGAAGCACGTGCTTCGCGCCATCGACCATGCGGAAACGGTCACGGTCCCTCTATCGCGGAAAGGAAAGGGCCAAGCTGACCCCTATCGCGCCGCCACCATGCGGCGGTGCACTTAAAACCAAGGATCAGCCGCTGTTTGGCCTCTGCAAAGACCGCGAGGATATAAGCGATCCGGCTTCCTATCTTCGCCGCCTGCGCCTTCCCCGCCGGGCTCTCGCTCAGGTCAGCATCGAGAAGCAACTGCTTTGCGAAAGTCGCAAATAATCTTCGATACCGATGGTTCTAATCAAGGCTGCGTTCTTGCCGATTAGGGCAGGAACGGCCTTACCGGTAACTACCTCAGACCTTCAAGCCCGGAGCCTGCGAACCCGATGCTCGATGCGGCCCTATGATCGAGGCAGAAATGGTTTGAATCCCGCGGCTGCATCGCTGTTCAAAACACGTTAGGCAGCCTCAAGATCAATCCAGCCCACCTCCAAGGGGGAACCGGCGCCCAGTGAGGAAAGGGCGGACGCGCAGGGGAAAACGGGTTGCTTGTCAGGGGCACGGCGCCTTTCCCCCAACTCATTCCGATTCCGCGTGTTTTAATTTGATTCCGCCGTTCACGGTGGTGACATGGATCAGCGGTCCGCCGGCGCCGATGCTAAAATCCAGCCGGCGCGGTTTGACCTCACCTTGCAACGTGACTGGAAAATCCGACTGAATTCCGCCGGACGAGGTTTCCGCCTGTAGATGTGCCGAGTAATCGGACGGCATCGCGACCGTCACGCCGCCGTTATGCGTTCTGACTTCCAGTTGGTTGCCATCCCACGCAGCGCCAGTTAGTTCCACCTGAACTCCGCCGTTCACGGTGGCGCCGCTCACATCGCCGGCCACGCGCTTGAGGTGCACGCCTCCGTTGTTCACGTCGAAGTGAATTTGGCCGCGCACATCGGAGATCGTCATACCGCCATTATTGGTTTTCAAATTCAGATCGGTGTTCTGGGGAACAAAGATTTCGTAACTGACGCTCCACCAGGCATTGTTGAGGGCTTCCGGCCCCGTGGCCCGCACCTGGCCGCCGGAGCTGTCGATCAAAACCTGGCTCGCCATGGCATCCGCGGCGGCTCGCGTGTCTCCTGCGGCCTCGACACGCGCGCGCACTAGCACATCGCTCCGCAGCCAGCCTTTTACGGTCGCGCCGCCGTTCTGCCCGGCGTCGATTCCGAGGCGCCCAACGCCAGCAACAGTCTGCTCGCGGATTTCGCAATGTCGCGCCTGGTCGCCATTGGAACCGCCATTTTCGCAGGTCATTTGTTTTTCGCTGTTGTCCCGCAACTGAGCGTGCAACGGGCCAGTTCCAGCGTAAACGGCCAGACCAATCCAGGCCGCGCTCATCAGTGCCGATTTCATCGAATCCTCCTAGAAGACGGAATCCCTCGATCGGGTACCGAGCCCGTGGCTCGCCGTCAGGTATGAATACTGGAGCAGGCGGAGAAAGTTACCCAAATTTGTGGGGCAGGCCCGAAGGCTCACGGCGGGAAGCGACAGGTGAACTACCGCGCAGGGATCGTTGAACTATACCGGCTGTGTCAGCACCGCGCCCCAGTTCAGGCAGGCGCCGAAAGCGGCCAACACAATAGAAGCGGCCAGCGGCATCTCCGACTTACTCCACCATTCGGCGGCGGCGATCGGCAGAGAATCCCAGGAAGCGTTGCCGTACCCAGCGATGTTGCAGAAAAAGCGCTCCGCGGGGGCCCGAGCCTCTGCGCCACGCGCGTCATCAGGTTCAGATTGGCCCGGTGCAGGAGGAACGTGCCGATCTCGGAGGGCTTCACATGGTTGCGGCCGAGCACTTCGCCGATCACCCGCGGGAGCCTGCGCCGGTGTGGTCGGGCGAAGGGCTGGCCCGAGGATTTCAGTGAGTTCGTGCATGATCGCCTCCCCCTTGAAACCGGGCGTGCCGTCAGTGAAGATGGGTGCATGAAGAAACTGGCGTTCGCTCTGGCTATTCTCCCCGTATTTACTCCAGCCCAAGATCCGGCGTATCATGACCCCGGTATGAAGGTCGTAACGCAGGTGGCAATCGTCTGCCGAGACATCCAAGCCACCAGCAAGCATTGGGCGGCGCTGCTGGGCGTCAATCCACCGCAGATCCTCACCACGAAGCCCGGCCGCGAAGCGAAATTGATTTACCGGGGCCACCCGTCCGACGGGCAGGCAAAGCTCGCCTTTATCAGTCTCGGACAGGTCACGCTGGAACTGATCCAGCCGGTCGGCGGCGATACAGCCTGG
>CAZARO010000047.1:0-12205 GCA_964487165.1 uncultured Solibacteraceae bacterium
CGCATGCCGGCAACCTGATGTACGACGAGACCAACCGCGAGCTCATGGTGATGGATTGGGCCCTGGCGGACCATCTGAGCCTGGAGTCGCGCCGGCAACTGGTGCTGCTGGTGGTGATGATGATTTTGCGGAATCCGGCGGGAGTCCGGGAGGCGATCCACGCGCTCAGCGCCCAATCGCCGGGGCGTCCGCGGGATCGCGACCGACTGATCGACTACCACGTGGACCGGTTCTTCTGCGAGCCGCCCAAAGGCTGGTCGCCGGGCACGTTGGACGCCATGCGCCTGCTGGATGAGATTGCCCTGGCGGGGGTCCACTTCCCCACCGCGTTGTTCTTTTTCCGTAAGTCGGTGTTCACCTTGGATGGGGTGCTGCAGGATGTTGCCGGGGCCGATATCCGCATCGATTACGTGATCGTGCGGGAGTTCTTGACCAGGTGCCTGGGCAGCTTCGGGATGTTCCACGCCCCGTTGCGGATGAAGGACTTCGCCGCCGTGGAGTGGCAGGCCCTACAGCTTCCCGCGCGGACATGGGGTTGGACGCTGGCCAAATAGAGTGGGGCAGGATGGCATCCTGCCCCACTTACCCAAAATAAACCGGCAAACTCTCGCCAGACTGGCGTTATTATCAGGGAAGTAGATCCTAATTACTTATATTGTCGAGGACGCACGCATGCCGGAGAATCTTTCAAGCCTTAGCGAAGACCGAATTGCTTACCTCGAAGGGCTGGTCCGCCAAGGCCGAACCGCCGCCGCCATCTTCTCCCAGTTCACCCAGCAGGACGTCGACCGTATTGTCAAAGCGATGGTCCTCGCAGGGCTGGAACAAGCTCAAAATCTCGCCCGTTTGGCGATTGAGGAAACCCGGCTGGGACTGCTGGAAGACAAGGTCCTCAAGAACATGGTGGCCACGGAATTCGTGTATGACTACGTGCGCGACAAACCCAGCGTGGGGGTGATTCGCGAGTTCCCGGAGCGCGGCCTGGTGGAGGTGGCCGATCCCATCGGGCTGATCTTCTCGGTGACCCCCATCACTAACCCCACCTCGACGGTGCTCTTCAAATGCATCATGGCCATCAAGACGCGAAACGCGGTGGTTTTCGCGCCCCATCCGAAAGCCTGGCGCTGCTGCCAGGAGGCCATGCGGGTCATGTACGAGACGGCGGTGAAGCATGGCGCGCCCGAGGGGGTGTTCACCTGCGTGGAAGCGCCCACCATTCCGGACAACGTCTTCCTCATGCATCACAAGGATGTCCGGCTGATCGACGCCACCGGCGGACCGGGCGCGGTGAAAGCTGCTTACGGTTCGGGCAAGCCGGCACTGGGGGTCGGACCGGGCAACACCCCGGTGTACCTGGAGAAAACGGCGCAACTGGACATGGCCGTGGTGGACATCATCACCTCCAAGACCTTCGATAACGGAACCATTTGTGCCTCTGAGCAGACCTTGGTCATCGATGACGAGATTTACGACACCGTGTTGCGGAAGTTTGCGGACTTAGGGGCGCACATCTGCGACGAGAAGGAGGCGGCCGTGTTGGGGCGGATGTTGATCGACCCCGAAACGGGTTTCCAGCAACCCATGGCCGTCGGCCAAAAGGCCACCGACATCGCCCGCGCGTGCGGTCTGCGGGTGAAGCCGGAAACCAAGCTCTTAATCGCGCCCATTCAGGGGGTGGGCCGGGAATATCCTCTCTCCGCCGAGAAGCTCTTCCCCGTGCTCACGGTCTATCGCGCCCGATCGGTGGACGAAGCGTTCCGCGTATGCCTGGACGTGAATCATGCCGGTGGACGCGGGCACACGGCCGTCATTTTTTCACGGAACGACGACATTGTCCGCCAGTTCAGCGACGTCATCGACGCCGGGCGGATTATCGTGAATTCGCCCGGCTCCATCGGAGCGCTGGGCGGGGTTTACAACGACATGGTGCCCACATTCTCCTTCGGATGCGGGACCGGCGGCGGCAACAGCACCACCGACAACGTCAACATGTATCATTACCTGAACATTAAACGTGTGGCCCGGAGGACACCGGCGCATATGTGGTTCCGCGTTCCCAATCAAATCTATTTCAACCTGAACGCAGTCGAGAATCTCCGCCACTTCCTATCGCGGTCGACCGTCATCGTCACCAATCCGCACCTGGAGCAGATGGGCCACGTGGATATCGTCCGGCGCTCCATTCCGGCGCAAACACCGGTCCGCGTCCTGGCCATTCCGGACGCCGAGCCGGAGGTGAAGGTGATCTTGCAGGGAGTGGAGGCGCTCAATCTCCACAAGGCGGACCAGATTATCGCGCTCGGCGGCGGCTCGGTGATCGACGCCGCCAAGATCATGAAGCTCCTGTACATCTCGCCGGAGGCCGATCTGGAGGAACTGGCCGCGCCCTTCCTCGATATCCGCAAGCGGGTAGTGCAATATCCCACCGGAACGGCCAACCAGGTGCGCTTGATCGCCATTTCCACCACCAGCGGAACGGGGAGCGAAGTCACTCCGTTTGCCGTCCTGATCGACAAGGAGCGCGGGCGCAAAGTGACCCTCGCCGACTATTCGTTGAGCCCCGACGTGGCCATCGTCGATCCGCAATTCGTGATGTCCATGCCGCGGAGGCTGACCGCCGATACCGGAATCGACTGCCTGACGCACGCGCTGGAAGCGGGGGTGTCGATTCACTCTTCGCCCTACACCGACTCCAACGCCATGCAGGCCATCCGAATGGTATTCAAGTACCTGCCCGTCGCCTTCGAGCATCCCCAGGATGAAGAGGCGCGGAGCATGATGCATAATGCCGCCTGCATCGCGGCGCTGGCGTTTTCGAACGCGTCGGTGGGCGTCAATCACGCCCTGGCGCATGCTTTCGGCGCGCGCTTCGGAGTCTCGCACGGGCGCGCCAACGCTCTCATGTTGCCGCACGTTTTGGCCTACAACGCATCCGTGCCCACGAAATTCATGCCCTCGCCAAACCAGCGCGCGTATGTGGCGCACAAGAAGTACGCGCTGGTGGCGGACCTGTTGGGCCTGGGCGGCGACACGGTCGCCGAGAAGGTCGCAAACCTGGTGAAGGCGACGGAGGAACTGCTCGACCGGTTGGAGATCCCGCGGTCCATCGCCGACCTGGGGATTTCCGAAGAGGACTTCGGGCGGGCGGTGCCCGAACTGGTCAAGATCGCGTTTGACGATCCTTCGTGGCGCTCCAATCCGCGCATGCCGCTGATGAGCGAGTTGTCCGGTTTGTTCTGGGCGGCATATCGGGGTCGCAGCCCGGTGAAGGCGGCGAGTGCCGCCGAGACGGTAGCGGCGATGGAGGGGGTACACGCATGACGACCCACGCCGTATGTATTCCGGTTGACCCGAAGTGCCCAGCTCAGACTCTGCAACATGAGGCGGTGGAGAAGTTGCAAGGGGCGGAGGGCGAACTGGTCCTGGATTTCTCCTCGGTGATGAAGATCGACGCCGCCGCGGCCGGAGCCATGGAAGAACTGGCCGATCTGGCCGATCGGCAGTCCGCCAGTGTCGCATTGCGCGGCGTCAACATCGCCATTTACCGGGCGCTCAAGCTTCTGAAGCTGGCGCCGAGATTCTCCTTCCTCGAGTAGGCTGTATGGGGCGGACGCCCCCGTCCGCAGCCGACCCCTGGTCGGCTTGCCGATAGTAGCAGGGGCCTGATTCTCCGCGGCAAAGAGCGGGACGAGGGCGCCCTGTGGCCCAGAGGGCACCCCCCAGGGGTCCGCCCCACCGATTGTGCAGAACCCAGCCTCGCGAAAACTAACTAGCCGAGGCTTCGCCTTGATATCCCTGCGGGATATGGAAGTCAGGAGTCAGAAGTCAGAATGGGGGCAGGCCTCTGGATCGATCGGGCTTGCCGACGCAACGGGAACAAAATTCCCGTTGGCGCCCATATAACGGGAACTAAGTGGCATTGGATTGGAAGCCCTGCAGGACCCGAAGGGTACCGCTGGGACCCGCCGATAAAAAAAGCTACCGGCATCTGCAATTAATGGTAATCTTTTTCAGGGATTCTCCGCGGCCATCCGCTGGGACCACAGCGTCCCCTGCTAACTCGCCTAAGAGGGCAGGCGCCGTGGAGTGCCGCCACCTTTAAGAGTTGAAGGAGGTTTGTTCCATGTCGAATGTTGGAGGCACGCCAAGGCATTCTTTCCCCTGGTCTTACCCTGTTTCGCTCGGCGCACTGTTATTTGCGCTAGTAGTTCTTGCGGTTCCGCTGCATGCGCAGCAGACCGACGTCGCCCGTTTCGACGCCTTCGTAGGGTACACGTTCCTGGATAGTCCGCACGTCAATCTTTTTGAAAACGGTATCGGCGGGCAGTTTGGAGTCAGGCCCAAAACCTGGCTTACGGTGGGAGTCGACTACACCTTTACCAGAGGCCCTCTGACGCTCACGCCCAACCTCCTGCAGCCGTCCTTGCAGGCGGCGCTCGGCCAGGAATTGCAGCAATTGGGAGCTGCGGGGGTTCCGATTCCCGGCGCGATTGTGATTCCGGCCCATTCGGTCACCCAGACTATTGCCGCCGGTCCGGAGCTTGTGTACCGGCACATGAAGCACGTTACGCTCTTCTTTCGGCCGATATTCCTCGGTATGATTCACGAAGCTGCGACTCCCAAGCCTGATCCCACCGTCCCGGTTGAAGGCTTTATCGTGGAGGGCTTTCAGAGCCTGGGACTCGTGCCTGCCAGCGGAACCAAGACCGACAACGTCTTATTTTACGGATTTGGCGGCGGCTTCGATATCCTGTTTAGCAGGCACCTCGCCTGGCGCACGCAAGCCGACATGGTCTACGACCACCTGTTCAGCGATCTGCTGAAGGACGGCCGGTTGACGGCACGATTCTCGGTCGGCCCGTGCTTCAATTTCGGTAAGAACATCTCCGAAAAGTGAGGGTGCGAATCCGCTCCCTGTGGTCGCGGCTCGGTAACACGCGGGCTGACTCGGGAACACTTACTGAGCCGCGAAGGGTCATTGAGCCGCGAAGGGTTACTGGGCCGCGACCACCGGGAACGGTGGCCGTGATTACCGCCCGCCGTTCTCCCCGGCGCGCGGGATATAGCTCATGGCGCGTTCGGTGAGGGCGCAAATGGTGAGGCTGGGATTTACGCCCAGGTTGGCGGCGATCACGGAGCCGTCGCAAACGTACATGTTGCGATAGCCGAACACGCGGTGGCGCGGGTCTACCACGCCTTCGCCGCGCGATTCGGCTATCGGGCAGCCGCCCAGAACATGCGCCGTCCCGGGCACGTCGAAAAGAACCTCGGTGATCATGCTCATGGGTGTGCCCCCGGCGGCCACGGCCACCTTGCGGGCGAAGTCATTGGCCCGCGGGATAGAGGTGGGGATGCGTCTGCCGTGGCTCATGAGAATCTTGCGGAAGGGCCAGAACCACGGACGCCCCAGCCGCATATCGATGTGGCCGTCGAGCGTCTGCATGCACAGCAGGATGATGGATTCGCGCGCAAAGCCGAAGGGATGGAGGCAGCGGATGGTTCGAAACGGATGGCGGAAAAACGACACCGCCATATTTTTCAGCCACAGCCGGATGCGGTGCCCGCCCGGCCTTCCCTCCGTCAGAACGGTGGCTAACAGTCCCATCGCATCCGACCCTGCGGGGTAGCGCGTCGCCTCCACATGGGTGTGTTCATCGAGGTACACGCCCGAGCCGATGGCCACGCCCAGCGAAAGATCCACCGGACTATGCGGCACGCGCACCCCGATCAGCGATTCCGCATTGGTGCGCACGCGGCGGCCAAGCTGATCGCTGACGCCCGTGAGCGACCCGCGCTGCTTCAGGCGGAAGAGCAGGTCCATGGTGCCCAGGGCGGAGGCGGCGAAGACCACCCCGCGGCAGGTGAACCGGCGCGGCTCCCGCGCGGCCCAGGCGGTGGACTTGACGGTGCGCACTTCGTACCCCTGGCTGCCGTCCGGACTGCCGTTGAGCGGCGCGACATCCACCACGCGGGTTTCCGCGAAGACCTGCGCGCCGTGCTTCTCCGCGAGGTAGAGGTAGTTCTTATCTAGCGTGTTCTTGGCGTTGTAGCGGCAGCCCATCATGCAGCCGCCGCAGCCGATGCAAGTGGCTCGCTCCGGCCCTTCGCCACCAAAGTACGGGTCCGGACAAACCTGCCCGCCGGCATCCTTTTCAGACCCCTGGAACAGGGCAATCCGCGTGCGGTAGAACGTGCTTCCGACCCCATCCGCATCCGCGGCGCGCTTCATAATGTCGTCCGCGGGGCCGAGAATGCGGTTCTCCGCAACCCCGAGCATGCGCATCGCCGTCTCGTAATGGGTTGGCATCTCCTGCTTCCACGGCGCCAGGCCGGCCCACGACCCGTGCTCCCAAACCGTCTCCGGCGGGACCAGCGCGGTACAAGCGTAGGTGACCGACCCGCCACCCACGGCGCATCCATGGAGGATCATCACGTGGCGGAATGGGGTGATGTTGAAGAACCCGCGCAGCGCCAGCTCGGGGCGCCAGATCCAGCGCCAGATCGACCAGTTCGTGCGCGGCAAATTCTCCGGCGTCCAGCGGCGGCCCATCTCCATCACCGCCACGCGATAGCCCTTCTCGGTGAGGCGATGCGCGGCCACGCTCCCGCCGAATCCGGAGCCAATCACGATGAAATCGAAGTCGCGATTCGGATCGGGCATGGCGGTTCACCGGGCGGATGGGGACTCGCACACCGGCGCCCCCGGCGGTTCGGCCGGGATCTCCAGGCCCGGTTTCAACACCGATTCCCGCATGGAGGTGAGGGAATGCTTCAAGGATTTCTCCGGGTTGATCCCCATCAGCATGGACCCCAGCGCCCGCGTCATGGCTCCGAACTCGTCGCTCAAAGTGATGGTTTCCGCCCGCACATAGACGCCGCCCTCGGCTTCGGCGAACCACCAATAGGAATTGAGCTGGCGCAGGTATCCGTGGTCCTTACCCACTTCGGCGGTTTTGGTGGAGTAAGAGCGGCAACGGCAGCGGCGATCGGCCACGGGGTCCCAGAGAACCTCGCTTTCGACGTCGATGACCGCCGGTTCCTTGAGCCGCATGGTGTAGCGAAAACGGCGGTTCCCGTCGCGGCACAGAAGCTTCGAGGACGCAATGGTCTCCGGGAAGTAAGTGGAGCGATGGTCGTAGTCCTGTAGCATGCGGAGGAGTTTGTCGAGGCTGGCGCCGGGAAT
Source organism: uncultured Solibacteraceae bacterium (assembly GCA_964487165.1). Lineage (GTDB taxonomy): Bacteria > Acidobacteriota > Terriglobia > Bryobacterales > Bryobacteraceae > PALSA-129. The sequence continues at coordinate 7,184 of CAZARO010000047.1, forward strand.
GAACACCGTGCCGATCCAATCGTAAAGCTGTCCGCCGGGCAGGCTGTGCGGGTTCGCGCCGTTGGCGGCGATGGTTCGGACGTCCTTCCCGCGGTCGGCCGGGGGGAGTGCTTTTTGGGCGTCCATGCGGGCCTCGGCGGCCTGTACGTAGCGGTCGAATTCCACCCGCGTGGGCGGTTTGGTCTGCGCGGAAAGGCCAACGGCCAGCGCGAGAAAGAGGGAAAACTCTGCCAGCGTCATTTCACACCTCGCTGTCCGATCTATTATGACCCCGCGTTTGGCGATTTCCCAGCATTTTTTGCTGGACTCGCCGGTGCGATGCGGGTAGCCTGAAAATCAGAGAACGTGGTCCGATTATGCGGAAACTGACACCTGTGGAAGACGCGAAAGCGCTGATGCGCGAAGCCATCGACTGGTCGCTGTGGAGTTGGCTCACCCAGAAGCGCAGGCTCCGGACGACTGCCGACGCCGCCTGGGAGGCCCTGGAAGGGTACGAGCGGAAGGTGAAAGCCGCGTGGAGCGACGACCTGAAGAAGGCCTTCCGCGGGAAGGATGGCAATGGCCTCGACGCCGAACTGAAGCTCGCTCTGGAACGGATGAAGGAGGCCGACGATGCATGGAAGGCGGCCAGAGAGACCGCCGAGGCCACCTTCGACGAGGCTGAGCGGCGCATGAGCACCGGCATGGCGTGCGAGGGCGCCGCGCAGGCGATCGAGGCGTGGGAATTGACAGAGAAGGCGATCCGCCGGGCGGAGGCATTGGGCCGCAGGTCGGAGTAGTGGGGCAGCCATTCCTGGCTGCAGGCCGGCTTTCCAGCCGGCCGTTCTCGGGTAGAAGCCCGCGCCATCAAGGCGTAGGAACTGACGGAGAAGGCGATCCGCCGGGCGGAGGCATTGGCCGGAGGTCGGAGTACTGGGGGCAGCCACTCCTGGCTGCAGGCCGGCGTTCCAGCCGGCCTTTCGCGGGCTGAAGCCCAAGCCAACAAGATGTGTCTCGATCCGCCTGGTGGGGTGGGCTTCAGCCCGCCAAGTCAGGGAGCAAATGGCAAATCTCCAGCCCGTGGCGGCCTGAAAGGCCGCCTGCAGCCAGGATTGGCTGCCCCACAAGGCGTTACGCTTCCGCCACCACGGGGTTGGTCAGTTCGCCCAGGCCTTCCACCCGGACCGTCACTTCGTCGCCGGGTTTCAGCCAGCGCGGAGGCTTGCGCGCGAATCCCACACCCGCGGGCGTTCCGGTAGAAATAATGTCGCCGGGTTCCAGAGTGAATACGCTGGAGAGAAACGCGATCAACCGCGGCGTCTGGAAAATCATGTTTCCGGTGTTGGAATTCTGCATGACTTCGCCGTTCAGGGTCAGCGAAATGGCCAGGTTATGAGGATCCTCCACTTCGTCCGCGGTCACAATCTCCGGGCCGAAGGGCGCGAAGGTATCGAATGTCTTGCCCATGGTCCATTGCGTGGTGGCCATTTGGAAATCGCGCGCGCTCACGTCGTTGAGAATGCTGTAGCCGAAAACGTAGTCGCGCCATTTCTCTTCGGGAATGTGGCGGCCGCGCTTGCCGATCACGACGACGAATTCCGCCTCGTAATCCGGCTTGGTGGAATTCTTGGGCAGCACGATCGCATCGCCGGGTCCGATGATCGAAGTGGCAAATTTGCAAAAGACCGTGGGCACATCCGGAATCGTCATCTTGCCCTCTTCGGCGTGATCGCGGTAGTTGAGGCCGATGCAAATGATTTTCGGCGGCCGCTGTATCGGCGCGCGCAGTTTGATCTCCGCCATATCGGGCAGCTCGCTGGCCGGGGGACGCTGCAACCAGCGCTCCACGCGGTCCAACGCCTCCGGACCGCCCGCAATCACCGAAGCGATGCTGTCGAAGCCCGCCCCCCGAATGCCGATCGCCTGCCCTCCGAGCATCACGCCCGGTTCGGAATTCCTGTTGTGTTGAAATGTGACAAATCGCAAGAAGTTCTCCCGTAAACGAAAGCTATTTTAACCCTCTTCCACCTACTTATGCCCGAAATCCCAGTACAGCGTGCAGTCCTTTACGGTATCTTTCTGGCGATACAGATCGGGCACTTTGGCGGCATCGGTATTGTCGGTGTCGTAACACGCCGCTACCGTCTTATATTCGCCCGCGGCGGTGCGGCGCCGCAGCTCCGACGCCGTCAGAATATGCAGCATGCCTGCCTGCGCGGCCGGCATTTGCTCGATCTGGTGCGCGTAGGAAAACTCCATGCCATCGGGCGGAGGACGGCGCATCAGGAAATAAATCAACTCGTCGGCCCAGATCGTTTCGCCGCGCGGCGTGACCTCGGCCACTTTCTGAGCGATCTTTTCGGTGTCCGGCCAGGCGTACGAATCGCTGTCGTCGAACAGCGCCTTGCCCAGCCCCAGAGTCAGGATGGCGATCAGGAAATAGGACGCGTACAACGGCCGGGCCGGGCCGGCAAGCCGCACACCGACCGCGTATAGTCCGACCATCGCAGGGATGACCACGAACGGCACCATCACCAGAAAGTAGCGCTCGAAGGTGGGATGGGCCGTGGCCAATTCCGCCGACAAGCCCGCGGCCAGCCACAAAGAGAGATAGATTTCCGCGCGGCGCTCGCGTTCCCAGTCGCAGTGCCGCAGCAGGAACCAGAGTCCCGCGGCGGCCAGCAGCGCCAGCGAAAGCCCCTGCGCCGAATCGATCCACGAGGAGAGAGCCGAAATATCCTGGCGCACCGCGCCGTTCCATTTGTGCCGATACCTAAGCTGATACAGGAAGACATTGAAAATGGTCTGCGTGGGGCCCTGGCGATAGAGCCACGCGACCGGCAGCCAGGCAACGGCCCCGCTCCCTACGAAGGCGGCCATCTTCGCCCAGCGATTTCCGGCGCGATTGCAGACGTACAACCAGACCAGCAGAATGGGCGCCGCCGGAGCGGTCAACATCGACGACCCTGCCGCCGCGCCGGCCAGAAAGCCCGCGCCGGCCGCCCGCAATGTGCCGGCGCGTTCCACCGCCACTACCGCCAGCCGGTACGCAGCCACGCCCAGGAACAGGCACAGCCCGTACGACTGGCCGATGGTGCCGAACAAAACCACCTGCGATTGCATACCCGTCGCCACCAGCGCGGCCAGCGCGCCGCCCCATCGCCACGCCGGAACGGGAAAGCGGGAACGCACGAAATCCGCCGTGAGGAAGGCCGCGGCCGTCACAAAGAGAGCTTCCAGGACGTGGACCGCGCGCCAGGTATCGCCGAACACGCGCATCCATCCGGCGGTGAGATAGGCGTTGAGGGGAGTTTGCGGAAAACAGAAATCCAGATAGGGCCGCTTGCCGGCGAGAATCAGCTGCGCCGCCAGCAGATGAAAGCCTTCATCCCAGGAGAAGGCGCGAGTTTGGGAGTAGAACAACAGCCCCGCGAAAAGCATGGCAGCCGCGGCCAACAGGTAGCGCAACTGCCCGTGCTCGCCGGGCGAGGAATCGTCCATCAGATTATCTTACCGTTCCGCAGGGCGCTGCCCTCGGCAAAGCGGCCCGGATGCTACAATCCACCATCGGAGACATGGCGTTGCAAACCGCAAGCCGATGGTGGAACCGCGGGGCACTCGCGCTTATGGCGTGTACCACCCTGGTCCTGCTGGCCTCGCCCGTCTTTCCCAGCCAGGATGGGCCGGTGCATTTGTATTATGTGGACGTGCTCCGCGGCGTGCTCACGCATGCCTCGCCCTACGCGCAGAACTATGCCATCAAGAGCTTCATGACGCCCTACGCACTGGAGTATTATTCGCTGCTCGCGCTGGAAACGGTCTTCTCTCCGGTGGTGGGCGAGAAACTGCTGCTGTGCGTTTATATCTTCGCGTTCGGCCTGGGCTTCCGCTACCTGGTGGAGTCGGCCGCGGGGCGAGGCAGTCCCTGGACCCTCGCCGGCATCCCGTTCTGCATGCACCTGCTGGTCTACCTGGGGTTCCTCAATTACAGCTTCGGGGTCGCGCTGCTGCTCTTTCTGTGCGGTTACTGGATGCGCTTTTCGGCATCTCTCACGGGAGGGCGCGCGGCCCTGCTGTTCGTCGGCCTGATTCTGATGCTGTTCACGCACCCCGTGCCGGTGGCCGTTTTTCTGCTGTTTATCGGAGTGTATTTCGTGGCTGACCTGGTACAGGATGGCGTGCTGCGCACCCGCCTGCGGCCCCTGGTTCTGATGGCTGCTATGGGGACCACGGCGCTGGCCTGGGTCGGCCTGTTTGTGGACCGGTCGCGAACCGGACCCACGGATCCCAGCTTCGCCTCGGTGTTTGGCTGGTTCGATGCCATCGCCACCGAAGTGCAGCTTTACCACGTGGCGCCCTTCACGGCGCTGCGCTATCGCGCCGGCCCGATCCTGCTGACCCTCATCGCCTGCTTCGCCATGATCGCCGGCTCGTGGAAAGACGGACGCCGCCTGCGCACAGGGCCGGTCGCCCTGGCTGTCGCCGGCTGGATTTGTTTCGTGCTGTTTTGCATCGTGCCACCGCGCATCAACGGCAGCTTTTACTTTGCCGAGCGCTTCCCCATTTTGTGGGTTCTATTCTCCCTGGCGGCGGCTGCCGGGCTGGGTCTGCCGCCGCGCTGGAACGCAGCCGCCGGCGGGGTCGGCGCCTGTGTCACGGTGTGTTTGCTGGCGATGCAGTGGGGACAGATTTCGCGAATGGGCGCCCAAATCGCTCCCGTGCTGAACGCCCCGCCGGCGGCGGCCGGATCGGTGGGTCTCATCATCGGATCGAAGAAAGAGGAACCGGAGGGCCTGGCGTTCGACCCCTATATGTGGAGTGGCGCGCACTATTGCCAGCGATCCGGAGCGATCCTGGCGAACGAGCCGTGGATGGACCTGCCGATCATCATGCTGCGGCCGGTCCACCCCACGGAATGGAGCTATCTCGACCCCGACGACGCCAGCCCCGTGCTGATAAATTCCGTGGCCGGCGGGAAGGCCGACCGGAAACCCGATTTTGTGGTGCAGGAGGGCCCATTCGATTTCGAAATCGACGGCCTGT
>CAZARO010000048.1:0-12196 GCA_964487165.1 uncultured Solibacteraceae bacterium
GCGAGGGCCTGGGCATGGTCGTCCTCACGCGCACCGCCGATGGCGTCCGCGACGTAGTCCTCCGCTATCTCTCCCACCAGATCCGCGAGAACTCGCTCGATATCACCCTCAAAGATGTCCGCGACGATATCCGCGCCGTCCTCCATTACCGCGTCTATCCCGATCACGGAATTCTGGAACGCAGGGTCACCATCGTCAACAAGACATCCCAACCGCTCATGCTGGAAAGCGCGCAATCCGCCACCTGGAATCTGCCCGCCGGCGAAGGCTATCAGTTGACTTACCTCACCGGCCGTTGGGTCGCCGAGACGCAGGTGAACCACGAGGCCATCCACCAGGGCATGAAGGTGCTCGAAAGCCGCAAGGGCCACACCAGCCACAACATCAACCCCTGGTTCGCCATTGACGCGGGCGATGCCGGCGAGGAACACGGCAGCGTCTGGTTCGGCGCGCTGGCCTGGAGCGGCAACTGGCGGATCACCGTGGAGCAGACGCCCTACCGGCAGGTGCGCGTCACCGGCGGCCTCAACACTTTCGATTTCGCGTACCCGCTGAAGCCCGGCGAGTCGCTCGATACGCCCGCCTTCTATGCCGGCTATTCGGCCCACGGATTCGGCGCTGCATCGCGCCTGCTGCATCGCTTCGAACGCGAGCAGATCGCGCCCGGTGGCCTGAGTTCGCGCCTGCGTCCGGTGCTCTACAACTCCTGGGAAGCCACCACCTTTAACGTTAACGAAGCCGGCCAGACGCTGCTCGCCGACACAGCCGCGAAGCTGGGAGTGGAGCTCTTCGTGATGGACGATGGCTGGTTCGGCAAACGCAATAACGACCGCGCCGGCCTGGGCGATTGGACCGTCAATCCGCAGAAATTTCCCCAGGGACTCAAGGGCCTGATCGACCACGTCAACAGTCTCGGCATGGATTTCGGACTGTGGGTGGAGCCCGAAATGGTCAACCCCGATAGCGACCTCTACCGCGCCCATCCCGATTGGGCCATCCACTTTCCCGATCGTCCGCGCTCCGAACTGCGCAACCAGCTCGTGCTCAACCTGGCCCGCACAGACGTGAGAGAGTACATCTTCGGCGTTCTCGACAAGCTGGCCACAGAGAACAACATCAAGTACTTCAAGTGGGACATGAATCGCCCGCTCGCCGAGCCCGGCTGGGAAGACGAACCTGTCGCCGAACAGCGCAAGCTGTGGGTGGATTACGTGCACAATCTCTACGACATCCTCGATCGCCTCCGCGCCAAACACCCTAAGCTCGAGATCGAATCCTGCTCCGGTGGCGGCGGACGCCTCGATCTGGGCATCCTGCGCCGCGTGGAGGAAGTCTGGGCCAGCGACAATACCGAAGCTTACGACCGTCTGCGCATTCAGGAAGGCTTCACGCAAGCCTACGCGCCGAAATTCATGTCGTCCTGGGTGACCGATGTCCCCAATATGAATGGCCGCTCCACACCGCTGCAGTATCGTTTCCTGGTAGCCATGCAGGGAGCGCTGGGAATCGGCGCCAACCTGACTAAGTTCTCGGCCGCAGACACAATGTTAGCTACTAAGATGATCGCGACTTACAAGCGCATCCGTTCCACCGTGCAGCAAGGCGACTTATACCGGCTCTATTCACCCCGTACCGGCGATGTCACCGCCAACCAGTATGTCGCCGCCGACGGCAGACAATCGGTACTCTTCGTATTTCGCCATTCGCAGGAGTATTCCACTTCCCCGCCAGCCATCCACCTGCAAGGCCTCGATCCCCGTGCGGTCTACCGCCTGGAATCGATAGACGGAAAGCTGGTGGAAAGCCAGCCGCAACTCAGCGGCGCATACCTGATGCAAGCCGGCCTGAACGTTGCTCTCCGCGGCGATTTCGACAGCACCGCTGTAATTTTGGAAAAGGCACAGTAGGCGCGCACCGAGCCGCGACCGCAAGGGAGCGGTTTCTTTCACACGCGGCAACGGAGCCAGTGGACGACCGATATGAGGACTGCTACTGGTCTTAAAGGAGCGCATGATAGACGGATTCAGCATTGCCGGATATAGAAGCTTCGGTAAGAGCGAAGTCAGGATTGCAGACCTGTCGCGGGTCAACATCTTTATCGGCAAGAACAATTGTGGCAAATCGAATATTCTGAGGTTCCTAAAACGCATCGGGGTGGCCCTCAAGAGGCCGCCGTCCCCGGCGCCCAAACTGGATGAGTCACTGGACTTCTGCCTTGCCGGCACAAAGATAGCCGTTTCGTTCGGCCTTCAGATCAAGAAGAACGGCTTCACAACCGCGCACTACAGCCCGATTGAACAGCAGTTTAATCGAGCGTCGCCTCGGTTTGCGGAACGGCTGGGGGACAACATCTGGCTCCGCTTCAATCTGGGCACCAATGGCCCAGCGAACCCAACCGGACTTGAGGAGTGGGTGGCGCTTCTCAAAGAGCGGCTTAACGCCCAAGAATCCAATCGCTTGACCCATGTGCTCTGCAACTACCGGCAAGGTGATCCAGCACAGAGATACTCTTGGTGAGCAATGACTCCAGACCTTCAGAAGGCGCTCGAAACACTCCGCAGCCATGAGAACGACCTGCGGCGGCTCAGGGTGTCTTACGCCGCCGTATTCGGCTCGGTCGCGCGCGGAGAGGTCGGCGCGGGGAGCGACGTCGACGTGCTGGTGGAACTCGATGAAGACCACCCGATCGGCATCTATGAGTACGCCAGAGTGAAGCTTTATATCAGCGAACTCTTCGACGGCTCCGGTGACGTCGTGAACCGGCGCACGCTGAAGCCTTTGCTCCGTACTAATATCCTCAACGACGCGATTCATGCCTTCTAAGAATCCTGCGCAGCGTCTCTCGGACATCATCGATAACATCGATGCGGTCACCGCCTTCGTTGCTGAGCTCGACCTCCAGGCTTTTCGTGCTGATCGAAAAACAGTCTACGCAGTTGTTCGCACGTTGGAAATCGTCTCGGAAGCGTCGCGGCGCCTCCCCAAGGACTTACTACGTAACCACCCCGAGATCGATTGGGTTGCTATTGCCGCCGGCTGGAAATATCTTTCGCCACGAGTACGACGCAGTAGACGAAGCGATGGTCTGGCACACAGTCCGCCACGGTCTCACGACCCTTCGAGAAGTGGCCCGCCAAGAACTGCGCCGACTTCAAACAGATCAGATCTAGCCGGCTCGAAAACGGCCCGCGATCCCGGCTGGAGCTGTCTCCGGCCGCCTCTCGCCGCATTGACTGTAATTTCTGCCCGCCTTCCCCATCTTTTCGTCGATTCACCGCCCCTTCGCCCAGGCCCGGCGTAGCCGAATCGACACCGCCCATCGTAACTACCGCAACCTCCTCCACGAACCCGAGCGCCGCCAAGCCGAAGAAGCCCGCCATCCCGGTCTGCAACCGAGCCTCTCACCCCGCGGAATCAACCGTTCATGTGTCCAATGGCTTCGTTTCACAATGCGCCGCCGGGATTCGCGCGAAAACCCGCCGCGCACCGAAAAACCAGGGCCATTCTGACCAAGAGTTCTGGTTGACACGGAGGACTCTATGGTATAAAGTACTCGACATGAGCTCGACTCGCCTCTGGACTCCCGCGGCCATGTCCCACCCGCCTGTGCTCGACCCCGCCACCCGCACCGGCGCCATCGCACCGCGCTACGCGCTCCTCATCAACCCCTTTTACCCGAAGGACCCCCACGCCAGCTTCGGTAAGCACGTGCTCACCCCCACCCTCGCCTTGACCAGCTTCGCCGCCGCCACGCCGGACCACTGGCAGGTCCGCTGCTGGGACGAAAACCTGCTCGATGGCCGCCCGCCGTTCCGCCCCATGCCCGAAGTGGTCGGCATCACCGTCCACCTCACGTTCGCCCGGCGCGCTTTCGAACTGGCGCGCTGGTACCGCAGCCGCGGCAGCAAAGTGATTCTCGGCGGACTGCACGTGCTCTCCTGCCCGGAGGAGTGCGCGCCGCATGCCGACGCGCTCGCGCTCGGCGATGGCGTCCAGTTATGGCCCCGCATTCTCGCCGACGCCGAAGCCGGCCGGCTGGCGTTCCGCTATGCCGCCTCCTATGACAACGACTATCGTGACGACCCGCCGCCGCTTCGCACTCTCGTGCCCCGCCACAGTTTCCTCACCACTACCAGCCTGATCGCCACCCGCGGCTGCCACAATCGCTGCGGCTTTTGCTATCTCGCCACCGACGGCCTTCGCATGCCCTACCGCATGCGCGACCCTGCCCAGATCGCCGCGGAATTTGCCGCCGACGGTCAACCCTACGCCGTCTTTATCGACAACAACCTCGGCTCCCGCCCCGACTATCTGCGTGCCGTCTGCCATGCCCTCCGCCCCTTGAAGCGTATCTGGAGCGCGGCCGTCTCCATCGACGTCACCGACGATCCCACCCTCATCCGCGACATGGCGCTCGCGGGATGCACCGGCGTCTTCGTGGGCTTCGAATCGCTCACCGACGAGAACCTCTCCGACGCCCGCAAGAAGACTCCGCGAACCGCCGACTATGCCCGCCGCGTCCGCATGCTGCACGACAACGGAATCCAGGTCAACAGCTCATTCGTACTCGGCTTCGATCACGACCGCAAGGATGTCTTCGCCCGCACCGCCGAATGGGTGGAGGAGAACCGCCTGGAGTGCTCCACGTTCCACATTTTGACTCCCTACCCCGCCACGCCGCTCTTCCAGCACATGGAGTCGGCCGGCCGCCTGCTGCATCGCGATTGGAGCCTCTACGACACCGCCCACGCCGTCTTCCGGCCCAGGCACATGACCCCGGAGGAACTGGAACAAGGCTACGCGTGGATCTACCAGCGCCTCTTTTCGCACGCGTCCATCTGGCGCCGCCGGCCCGAAGACTGGCGCGCCGTGGCGCCCTATCTGGCGATGTCATACCTCTATAAACGATCCAACCGCCTCTGGCATTTCCTCATCCGCCACCACCTGGTCCACACCGTGTGGCGCCCGCTGGTGGAACTCACCCGCCTCCGCCACCTCCGCTTCCGAAGCCGGCTAGAATTCCAACCCGCCTCTACCGGAGTCGCTACCAGCATCGTCTCGGCAGGAGTATGACAAACTGTTCTATCGGCCGTCGCCCTCCGGGTGAAGCTTTGGATGCGGCTCTGCCGCTTTTCGCGGACTGAAGCCAGGTTGAAGCCCGCGCCACCGATGTGTCGATCCGCCGGGTGGGGTGGGCTTCAGCCGGCGAGGATATGCCGCGGGGACGCTGATACCGGCGGCCGTTAACCTCCGTGTCCTCCGCCACCTCTGTGCCCTCCGGTTTTGACTTTCGGTCTTCTCCGTGTCCCTGCGTCTCGGCGGTGAATTTGCTTTCTACGGCTCCGGAATCCGCTCAATCGAGCCGAGCAGGAACAAGTAGCCCGCGATCCCCACCACCAGCGCGGCGGCGGCCACCACAAACGCCCGGCTGAAATCGTTCTTCGTGCCCACCAGGTAGCCGGTGACTACGGGCGCGGCAATCGCAGCCACCTGATTGCAAAAGTTCATGATCCCGCCCACCTTCCCCACGCTATCCTGCGGAGCGATGAGCGACGGGATGGACCACGCCACCGGAGCCGACGCCGCCAGGCCGCAGATCGATACCGTGATCCAGATCACCGCGAACTTCGGAGTCCGCGCGAAGATGGGACCCAGCAGCGCCAGGCCCACAATCATCCCGCCCACCAGCACCGTTTGCCGGACCATGCTCTCGCTGCCGGCCCGGCGCTTTACCAGGGCGTCCACCAGCCACCCGCCGAAGAAAAGGTCGCTCGCCGTGGCAAAGAACCAGGGGATGGATGTGTAAATGACGGATTGGTGCAGGCTCAGGTGAAGCGCTCCCGTGAAGTAACTCGGCAGCCAGGTAAGCAAGAGGTAGAAACAGTAGTTATAGGCGGAAAAGCCCATCGAAAGTCCAAGCACTTTTCGCCGCGCCAGCAGATAACCCAGCGATGCGCCGGACTGCGATCCTTGCAAGTGAGTTACCGCGCCGTTGCGAACCAGATATTCGCGTTCTCCCGCAGTTATTCTCGGCTCTTTGTCGGGATCGCGGTAGAGTAAGAAGAAAGCCAGAAAGAAAATAAAGCTGGCCACTCCGGTGGCGCCGAATGCGAAGCGCCAGCCGAAGCGAATTACAATCAGTCCGATGAAAAGTGTGCCGATGCCGGCCGATAACTTAGCGGAGGAATCGAAGATAGCTGTCGCCAGACTTCGCTCATGGCGCGGGAACCAATATCCCGTAGCTTTCGAGTTAGCCGGAAAAGTAGGTGCCTCGCCCACCCCCAACAATAGCCGGGACGCAAAAAAGCTGCGAATCCCGGGAGCGAACGCACCCCCGAAGCAGGCCGCCACCCAGATCAGCGGGCTGATGCAGCCGATGAGGCGTACGCCGAAAGTGTCCAGCAGAACGCCGCTCGGCAGCTGCAGTGCGGCATAAGTCCAGTTATAGGCACTTAGCAGGTACCCGTAGACGACGTTCGATATCCCAAAGTCTTTCTGGAGCGCTTCTTTCGCAACGGAAAGATTCACCCGGTCGAAGTAATTGACCAGCACGCCGAATCCCAGGACAAGGGCGATCAGCCAGCGGCGTCGCGGTGCATGTTCCATACTCTATTGCAGTTTCCCCCGAGCGTCCACGTTCCACATCTCTTCCACCCGATCACCGCGGACGCCGTACACACGCTCGTGCAGATTCACCGCCACGCAAATGTGATTGGGAATCACGCGGACGCGGTCTCCCACCGCGAATTCCCGATCCACACCCGCCAGGTCGACGAATCCATGCTCCTCATTCATCTTATAGAAGCGGGCCGCGGGCGCCTCCACTAAGTGCCCGAAAGTAACTTCCGCGGAATTTACCGGGCGGTCCGAAGAAAACGTCTTCGACCCGCCGTCGAGTATCATGTGCCCGCTGACAGCCACCGACACCACCGTCGCCAGAACGGTGGCGGCACAATCTTCCATCGCGCACCCGCCGCTGCGTACCGTATTGACGTCGTTAAAAAGGTAGGTACCCGGCCGAATCTCCGTCAGTCCCTCGATTTCGTGCGAATGAAACAGCGTGGGGGTCGACCCGCCACTCACAATCGGAACCTCGATGCCGGCGCGCTCGAAATCGATCCGGATGGAGCGCACCAGTTCCGAAAGCTCCGCCAGCGCATGCAAGCCCGCCTCGTCGAGATCCTTAATATGTCCCGGATAGAAAGTGAGGCCCTGGAAGTTGAGGTACGGCAGTTCGCGGATGGACCGCGCCAGCTGCAGCAGCGGCTCTCCGGGCGCCACCCCGACGCGGCCCAACCCGGCATCGAACTCCGCCAGCACTCCCACCTCGACGCGAGCTTCGCGCGCGGCGCCGGAGAGCTCGCGCGCAGCCTCCAGGCTGTCCAACGCCACCGTCACACGGGTGCGCCGCGCCACCTCTATCAACCTCGCCAGTTTGCCGCGGCCCACAATCGGGAAGGCCACCAGCAGGTCGGCCGGCGCGGCGCCCAACATCACTTCCGCTTCCGACACTTTGGCTACCGTGAGCCCGGCCGCGCCCAACTCCAGTTGGCGTTTGGCCAGCAGGATGGATTTGTGAGTCTTGGTATGCGGCCGAAGCCTCAGCCCATGCTGTCCGGCGTATGCGGCGACGCGGCGCAGGTTCCGTTCCAGGATATCCAGGTCGACCACCAGGGCGGGGGTCTCGATTTCCGGCAGGTGCGGCATCATAAATCGCTGGCTTTATATGCAATGCACGTCTTCAGCGCGAGCCCCGCGAGGAGAATCCACACTCCCAGGCGAAATTTCCCATCTAACGTGAAGGTGGCCATCAAGGCCAGCACGCCGTACGCTGCCATCGCCCCGTAAAAGCGCTTTTGCATGAAATCCCATTCTGCCACGCCGCCACTACGTTGGAGAAACTCTCAGCTATCAGCTTGCGCTCCGCCAGCGGGCGAGGGGCTCCAGCGAAGCCCGTAAGCTGTTGATTTCTGGTTGGCACAGGCGCGCCTTATGTGGGGCAGGATGGCATCCTGCGGCCGATTGGCAATCGGCCTTCCGCTGTATCGATTGTGCGAACAGGCGGGTTGCCAACCCGCCGCAGGTTGGCAACCTGCCCCAGTTAGCTTCTCAAAGTTTCAGACTCCATGGACTGCACCGCAGGCGTGTGAGGGGCGCTGATCGCTGAAAGCTCTTCCCCCCTCACGCGCATTCCAGCTTCTCGTCGGAATCCAGAAACGCCCAGCACACGATTCCCATCAGGTAAATCGCCGCCGAGACGTAGAACGTCAGGTCCCAGTTGCTGTGACCCCAGGTGAGGATATAGCCGGTGGCAACCGGGGCCACGAAACCGGCGAAATTACCCCACATGTTCATCGCGCCGGAGAGCGTTCCGCAATATACGCCCCCTACGTCCATGGCGGTACCCCACGCGCCGGGCATCACCAGATCGTTGCAGAAGCTCGCCATGGCGATTGAGAGCACCGCCATCACGGGATCCTGCATGCGCGTGGAGAGCAGCAGAAAAGAGCTCGCGCCCAGGAAACCGAGATAGGCCACGTACCGCCGCGAGCGCGCAAGACTGCCGGTGGCCCGCGTCAGCCGCGCTCCCAGCAGCACGCCGGCCATGTTGCCGATGCCGCCGAAAAATAGCGGCAGCACTCCCAACCAGGCGCTCTGCGCCAGATTCATATGGCGGCCCTGGCGCAGATACTTGGGCAGCCAGGTGATGTAAAAATACCAGCCGTAGGAAAGGAAAAAATATTGCCAGCACAGCATCCACACCGCGCGCGAGCTCAACAGCCGCTTCCAGGAGATGCCGACGTGCGCCGCGGCGTGGCCGGCGTTATGGCTCAGCAGTTCCCGCTCCGCCTGATTCACCTTGGGGTTTTGCGCGGGATCGTCGCGAAACCAGCTCCAGAATGCCACCGCCCACACGATTCCCAGCGCGCCGAAAATCGGGAAGGCATGGCGCCAGCCCACGTACCCCACCACCCACACCACCAGGGGCGGAGTGAAGGCGCCGCCCCAGCGGGCGCTCAACCACATGATGCCCTGCGCGCGCACGCGTTCCTTCACCGGCAGCCACGTATGGAAGGCTCGGGTGAGGTTGGGAAAACAGCCGGCTTCGCCCGCGCCGAACATGAACTGCGTGGTCATCAGGGAGATCCGGTTGAAGGCGAAGCCCGTGGCGGCGGTGAAGCACGACCACCACACCACGATGCGCAGCAGCACGCGGCGCGGCCCCAGGCGATCGCCCATGAACCCGCCCGGCATTTCGAAGAGCGAGTAAGCCAGGGCGAACGCCCCCAGGCACCATCCCATCTGCTTATCGCTGAGGGCCAGATCGTGCTGGATGGACGGAGTGACTACCGAGATGCAGACGCGGTCGATATAGGTGACGATCGACAGGGTGACTGCGAAAAAAATCACCCAGTAGCGGACGCGGGTGGGGCGTTCGGAGCTAGGCGGCAGGACGCACCCCGAAGTGATAGACCAGCGCGCCGGCGCCGATGGTGGCAAAAGCGGAGAGCGATGCCAAGGGGTGTTCCTTCAAGCCGAAAATCACCATCGCGGTGCCCACCAGAATGTACAACGCGGGAATCAGCGGATAGGCGAAATCCACCGCGCGCAGGCGCTGCCACCCGGGCTGCTTGCTGCGAAATACGAAGAGCGACGCTACCGACAACACGGTGAATAGCGTAAGACTCATGCCGATATAATTTAACAGATCCGGGAAGGGCGTGGCAGTCATCAGGATGGCGCACACTCCCTGGCTGACAATCGCTACCACCGGGGTGTGAAACCGCGGATGTACGCGTGCCGCCGCGGCAAAGAAGGCGCGATTCTTGGCCATGGCGTAATAGACGCGCGGCCCCACCGTCACTTCGGCATTCACGGTGGAGATGAGGCACAGTGCCATGAGCGCGGCCCAGACTCCGCCGATGTTAGACCCGAAGAGATTCACCGCCGATACGGCGCCCGGCGCCAGGTCCAGGTTGCGGGCCATGGCGGAGAGCGGGGTGGCGTAGATGAATACCATGTTCAATCCGATGTAGAGCACCGCTACGATGGCCGTGCCCACCGCCAGTGCGGCCGGCAGAATGCGCTCCGGCCGGCGCACTTCCTCGGCCACGTAGGTGGCGGCGTTCCAGCCGCTGTAGCCCACCATGACCCACAGCAGGCTGACGATGAACTGCGTGGGCAGCGCAGTGGTGGAACTGCGGACGGCCGGTTCGGAGAAGTGGCTCCAATGACCGTTGCCGGAGGCGAATCCCAGAACGATAAAGCCGATGACGATGATGAGTTTGCTCGAGGTGAGCACGTTCTGCACTTTGGCCGTGCGCCCCACCCCGAAGCAGTTGAGCGCAGTGAACGCCGCGATGAGCGCGGCGGCGGCCAGTTGTGCGCCACCCAGCCTGATCTTGAAGTCCCCCGAGCCCAGCGCCAGAAATGCCTGGTCGGGCCGCAGGGCGGGAAAGATGTGGCCCAGGTAGCCGGCGAAGCCCAGAGCGGCCGCTGCTATGGGCGCGGAGAAGCCGGCGAAGAACGAAACCCATCCGGTCATGAAACCCCATTCGGCGCCGAACGCGCGCGTGAGATACACGTACTCGCCGCCGGAACTGGGGAAGTTGATGCCCAGCTCGGAATAGCTGATGGCGCCCGCCAAGGCGAACAGCGCTCCCACGGACCAGCAGGCCAGAATGAGCGGGGCTGAGCCGAGGTCCGCCGCCATGAATCCGGTGGTGGTGAAGATGGCCATGCCCACCATGTTCGAAATCACCAGGGCGGTGGCGCTGAAGAAGCCGAGTTGGCGGAGCAATCCGGGTGGAGGCGTCTGCGTCTGAAGATTGGGCATTCGTGACCTTAGAGCTATTCTATGCTACCCGGCCATTCGTGCGAAGGAGCGAAGGGCGGCCTCGCCATGTCGGGCACCGGGGTCGAACTGCGTGCCAGTTTGGTGGTAACCGCTCCCTATGGTCGCGGCTCAGTATGGGGACAAAGCGTTACCGAGCCGCGACCAAAGGGAGCGGTCACTTCTTGATGAGCGCTTAGCGGATGGCAAGCGGGTTCTTCCACCGCAGGGTTGGAAAACGCGCGAAGTCGTTGTCGCCCGAACAGAGCTGTGCGCCCTGGTCGATGGCGAAGGCGCAGTCCGCCAAGTAGCGCTGCAGGGCTGCACAAAGCGCTTCAACAATTGGAGCCGCGTGCAGTTGCGTGATCCTGCGCTCATTCTGTCTTCTGACTCCTGACTTCTGTCTTCCAAATCCTGAAAGAACTTCGAGGGCGGAGCCCTTGCCCATAGGGTATCTTAAATATAGAGGTCTCCCCATGCACTCAACACTCTCTCGCAACTTCGCCGCCGGACTCGTGCTGGCGGCATTCACGGCCTGCGCGGCGCCCCCGATTCCGCCGCCGGCCGCCGATGCATCCCTCGCGAAACAGCCCGGCAAGGAAACCGCCGTCTTCGCGGGAGGCTGTTTCTGGGGCGTGCAGTCGGTGTTTCAACGCGTAAAGGGCGTCATCGCCACCACCGCCGGATATTCCGGAGGATCCGCGTCGACCGCAACCTATGACCAGGTCACCACCGAGACCACCGGCCACGCCGAGTCCGTCGAGGTGGTCTTCGATCCCTCGCGCATTACCTACGGACAGCTCTTGCGCATCTATTTCTCCGTGGCGCACGATCCCACGCAGTTGAACCGCCAGGGGCCCGACGTGGGAACCTCCTACCGTTCCGCGATTTTCTATACCAACCCCGAGCAGGAGCGTCTGGCCAAGGCGTACATCGCGCAATTAGACGGGCAGAAAGTCTTTCCCAGGCCTATCGTGACGCAGGTCACGCCGCTCAAGGGCTTCTATCGCGCCGAAGACTATCATCAGGACTACGCCTACTACAATCCCAACAACCCCTACATCGAAGTTTGCGACCGCCCCAAAATAGCCGCCCTCAAGGAGCAGTTTCCCGAGCTGTTTGTCGATTACAAGCCGGGGAAGAAGAATTAACCGCTACCTGGCGCCGCGATAAAACACGCGCCAGACCTTACCCTTCTGGCTTTCGGTGATGTACAGCGACCCGTCGGGCGCCTGCGCCACGCCGTCGGCGCGCGCCAGTGCTTCGTTGGGATTCATGATCTGCGCTTTTCCGGCAAACCCGCTGGCAAAGATCTCGAATTTGCCCGAGGGATCTTTGCCGGAGAACGGTTGGAACGTCACG
>CAZARO010000049.1:0-12177 GCA_964487165.1 uncultured Solibacteraceae bacterium
CCACCAGGCGCGACCACTTTTCGTCCGCCCAGCTGGTCCGCGCGCGATAGCAGTCGGTCAGGTAGATGATCTGGTGCAGGACGTGAATGGAGGCCCAGGTGAAGAAGAACGTGATTAACGCGGTGTAATAATTCACGCCCAGGTAGATGACAATTACCGGCAGAATAAACGCCAGGGCGAGGTAGGCGGGATGGCGCGACCGGAAACGGCCATCCATAAAGGTATAGGTAACGGTGGAAAACAGGTGCGGGCCGCCAATCATCAGGGCGACCACGATATTGATCCAGTCGACGGTCTTGTCCAGGCTAAGCAAACCGCTGCGCTGGGCGACCCAGGCCATGAGGAACGGCAAGGGGACCAGGACCGCGCTGAAGATAATCAGCGGCAGATCCCAGGAGGGCTTGTAGATCCAACCGGGCGTCCTTCCGGACAGAGTGAGGGGAGCGCCTGCTATCGCGGCCATACGCTAGATGATAGCGGAAGCCGCGGCGCCGTTCAATTTTCGGGACTAACGCTCCGAATTGGCGGTGTCACGCGAAATCGGCAGGCGACTGCGGATGGCCAGATACCCCCCAAAGTTGGGCCTTGTATTTCACTTGCAATGGACATAGCATAGAAATCAAAGGACCGGATATTCAGATGAAACTGTCTCTTTTTGTTTCGCTCCTCGTGGCCGCCAGCTTCGCGGTCCACGCGCAATCGGCGACTCCGCGGATGACGTCTGTCGATCCAGATTCTGGGAAAAGAGGGGATATCGTTATTGTCACCGGCGAGAATATTGGCAAGGATCACGTTGCCAAGCTCTTCCTCACCGATGGCGGGGACGGCAAGAACGACGTCGAAGTGCAGATTATCGAGCAGACCGACACTACCATCAAGTTCAAGATCCCGGCCAAGACGCCTAGCGGACGGCTGGCATTGATGATCCTCACCAGTTCCAAGCCCGCGCAGCTGATCGAGCAGCCGGTTAAATTGTCGATCGACGACGGTACTGCGCAGCGTTAACTACACCCCGCGCCTTCCCCTACCGCGGGTTGTACGGTGTCGACAGGTACTTACGGGACTGCACGGCGCCGTCAGCCTGCGGTTCGTAGGCGATGGCTTTCTTGTAATACTCCACTGCCTCGGCCCGGCGATGGGTCATGTCGTAGATCTGGCCGATGCGCAGAAAAGTGTAGGCGCCGGTATTTAGATCCACTTTATCGATGCCGGCGACCACTTTTTTCATGTTCTCCAGGGCCTGATCTTCATCGCGGTACCAGAATTGAATGCTGCCCTCCTGATAGTAGACTTTCTCCCACGGCATCTGTTCGAATCCGGGAGCGTGAGTGCGCTTCAGGCGGGCCGCTTCCTCCACCGCTTCCAAGCCATGCTGCTTGTCTCCCGCCATACTGTACATCACCGATAACTCCAACCTCAGCAGATAGTTGCGCGGGAACCTCCGGATCAGGTCCTGGACCAGCGGGATGGCCCGGTCGGGGTGATTCTCGCGCCGGTCGAGGGCGCACAGAAAGATCTCGGCGTCCACTTTATCCACCTTGCCGTTGCGCGCCACATCTTCCACGATGCGCATTCCCTTTTCCTTGTCGCCATGGAAACCCACCAGGAAACCCAGCATACGGTACTGCCAGGGCAGGCTCCCCACGATATAGTCGTGCAGCCCCTGAACCAGGCGGGCATCCACGTTATTCGGCTCCAACTCCACCACGCGATTGTGCGCCTTGCGAGCGGAGGTGGCATCGCGCAGGGAATCGTACCAGGATTTCTCGATCACCCAATAATAATCGGACCGCAGTCCGTAGGCGATTCCCTGCGCATAGAGGGCGGTGGTATCGTTGGGGTTTTTCTGCAGGCGGGCTTCGCATAAGCTGAGCGACTTGCCGAGTTCGGAGAAGAATTGCGACCGTGTGGCGGCCGAAGGATTCAGGCGGGCGCGCCGCAGCAGCGAGTTGTTGCCGGAGACCATCTCGCTTTCGAGCGCGCCGTTGCGATACATCTCCTTGAAGACGACAATTTGCGCCAGGTGATTATGGAGATCGGGGGAGTTGGGGTCCTGGGCGACGGCGCGCTCGAAAGCGGCTTGCGCCTGGTCGTACTCCAGGTTGTAGAAATGGTCCCAGCCCTCTGCCACGGCGTCCTGTCCCGCCAGTGGAAACGCGGCGGCCAGGAGGACGAGCGCCAACCTTGTCACCCTTCCATGGTAGCGAACAGCAGGGACTGGCTGGGCCGGTTGGATGCTTCGCCGCAAGAACCGCTCCCTCTGGTCGCGGCTCTGTAAACTTGGCCTCGGCTCTGTAAACACTCCATCCAGAGCCGCGACCGTGAGGGAGCGGTGGACGGTATATGCCGAAATTGCGAAGCTGCCGGACTGTAAGCCGGTTTCTGTACCCTTGCGGGCAGCAGTCATTCCTCTCGACCGGCCATTACTGGCCGGCTCTAGCGACCTACCCGGAAGTCCAGCGGGACGGGCCGTCCCTCCTCCCCTATTTGGTCTTGCTCCACGTGGGGTTTTCCCTGCCAGCGGAATTACTTCCGCCGCGGTGCGCTCTTACCGCACCATTTCACCCTTACCCCCCACCGTGAGGCACGAGGCGGTATATTTTCTGTGGCACTTTCCGTCGAGCCTTGCGGCCCTCCCGGCCGTTAGCCGGCACGTTGCCCTATGGAGACCGGACTTTCCTCCCCCGTTTCCGGGGGCGACTGCCCGTCCGGCAGCTTCACAGGCCCTATTGTCGCATTTCGCTTCGCTCATGTGTGCGGCATCTCACCGGGAACCGGGTACTAACCCCATCAAATTCTTGCAGATATCATGCGATTCCGTTGTATTCTAGATCCGTAGGTATTTGTCCGCTTCAAAATGTAGAGGTAAGCGCCGGGCGATTCTCGGCCCGGCACGCTGTGGGGACCCCGGTGGAGTTGCGCCAAACAAGCCCGGCGGATCTCGTGAGTTGCTGTTTTCATAGCCCATGCGGAACCGGTTGTTGAGGAGATTCAGGAGAACGATGATGAGACTAACAGCGATAGGCGCACTCAGCCTGATGGCTTCCAGTCTGTTCGCTCAGGGGTTGACCCCCGGAAGCCAGACCAAAGACTCTTGGGAAGAGATCAATTTCGAGTTCAATTCCTCGATCCTATCGGATGGCTATCCGAGTCTGCTGCGTCTGGCGGACGTGATGAACCAACACAAAGATTACACGCTTACGGTCACCGGCAATACCGACATAGTCGGTTCGGCGGCCTATAACGAAAAGCTGGCTCTGGCGCGCTCGGAATCAGTCAAGGCGTTCCTGGTGAAATACGGGGTCGCGGCGAGCCAGGTCACCACCAAGGGTAACGGCAAGCGCGATCCGGAAGTGGACAACGGAACCAAGGAAGGCCGCTTCATGAATCGCCGCGTGGTGCTGGAGTTGCGAGACGGCACCGGCAAGGTAATCGGCGTGGGAGGCATCAGTGACGTGATGCCCGAGGTGCTGAAAGCCATCCAGGACCTGGCGAAACAAGAAGCCGATTGCTGCGCGCAGATTCTCAAGCGCCTGGATAAACTCGACGACATTCTGGCGGCGCTCAAAGCTCTGCAGGGCGATAACGATCGCCTGAAGGGCGAGCTGGCCGACCAGCGCAATCAGTTGAACGCTCTGAAGGACCAGGTCAACGGCATACACCCGGGGACCACGGGAATCGCGGCTCCCACCGCCGAAGCGGTGGCGGAAAAGATCGAGGACAACCGGAAGGCCGACAACCACATTATCTCCAACGTGGGTATCAATGTCGGTCCCGCGTTCGGTAACGGCCGGGCGAACGATAGCCACATCACGGCGTCGGCGCACGGCATGTTCTTTGCGCCCTTCGGCGCGGACCAGAATTACGCCGTACAGGCCCAGGGCCAGTACAATTACTACCCCGGCATCCAGGAAGGCCAGTTCGATCTCGGCCTGGTGGACCGTGTAGGGCCGGTGCAGGCGGGCGCGTTCAGCAGTTTCAAATATATTAACTTCGGTCAATACCAGCAGGGCGCGGTAGTAGGACAGGCCGCTTTCCTGGTGGATTATCTGTTCGCCGGCGGCAAGGTCGGCCTATATGGCACCGAGGCCTTCAAGAATTACGGCGTGTTGAACAGCGTGGAACTGGCGCCGGGCGCTTACGAGCAGACCTTCGCGCGAGTGGACAACCAGTTCGGTTTCTCCGCTACCGTCGGGGCTTGGGGCCAAGCCTACGTTCAGGGCAACGCGGGCGTGATTTTCGCGCATTACGAAGGCAACAAGCCCGGGTTCAACATCAAACTGGTTCAGCCCATTGTTCCTCACCTGGCATTCACCGCCGGCGTGGGATACAACGAGTCCTATCTCAACCCCAGAGGCGCCAACGCGGATATCCGCTTCGGCCTGATGTTTGGCGGACTCATGAACCCCAAGGACTTCGCCAAGAACACGCGTCCCGCACCAATGGACGTTCCGGCAGTCCACTACGAGCTGGGCACGCGCAAGGTGGGCAGCAGCCCGCCGTTCGCGGATGCCGGTCCGAACCAGTTGAACGTCCCCACCGGTACCATCACGCTGAATGGCTCGGGTTCTTACGATCCTCTGGGCGAAACTCTGACTTATAGCTGGGTGCAGATTTCAGGCCCCACGGTGGTAATAACCAATGCCAACGCCGCCATCGCGAACTTCCCCGGCCTGGTTGGACAGACCTATAGCTTCCGCCTGACGGTGACGAATACCGACAAACTCTCGGCCAGCGCCACGACCACCGTCACCATCATGGCTGCCAGCCCGGTGAGCATCCTGGTGTTCCAGGCAACGCCTTCGACCATCGCTCCGGGAGCCACGTCCACTCTGAACTGGGTGGTACAGAACGCCAGCACGGTAACCATCTCCGGGGTTACCGGCAACTTGAGCCCAACCTCCGGTTCGACCCAGGTGACTCCGGCGGCCACCACTACTTACACCCTGACCGCCACGGGATCCGGCGGCACGGTTACCGCCGCAGCGGTTGTCACAGTCAGTGCGAATCCGGTGATCCTGCCGCAGATCATTATGTTCAACGGCAGCCCGCTGTCCATCACGGCGGGACAATCGTCCACCTTGAATTGGACCACGGCCAACGCTACCTCCGTGAACATCAGCGGCCTGGGCGCCGAGGGGTTGAACGGCAACGCTTCGACCGGGGCGCTCAATACCACCACGACCTTCACTCTGACGGCCACCGCCGCCAATGGCAACACCGTCTCGGCGGTCGTCACCATCACGGTTGTGCCCGCGGCCGTACCGCAGATTGTGACGTTCACTGCCAGCCCGCAGACCATCAGCGCCGGACAAAGCTCGCAGCTTTGCTGGCAGGTGATCGGGGCCACCAGCATCAGCATCAACAACGGCATCGGCAGCGTACAAGCCAACGCCTGCCAGACCATCAGCCCGCAAACCACCACCACGTATGTCCTGACGGCCACCAACGCGTCCGGCACCAACCAGGCCAGCGTGACGGTGAACGTGGGCTCCACGCAGATTCTGCAATTCAGCGCCAATCCGGAATTCTCACCCTCTCAGGGTTTGCCGGTGGTGCTGACATGGCAGACCTCGAACGCCACCTCGGTGTCTCTGGTGGGCGGCGACATGCAGTCTTCGCCGGCCAATCTGCCGGTGAATGGCAGCTTCACGGTCAATCCCATGGATAACGCGACATACACCTTGATCGCATATGGGCCGGGAGGATCGAGCGTCAGCGCGGTCATCGCGGTCTATGTGAGATGATCCAGGTCCACAAGTAGCGCAGTACGCGGCCGGGCGGTGTGAAAACCGCCCGGCTTTTTTTGTGCCTGGAGCGAAAATAGGGCTCACCGCCGCCTAACCGGCGGTGACTAAACCGCCGCACACCTGTGCCGCCTGGACGACAGCGGAAACGCCGAATCGTGCGTGCGCTAACCCTCTCGATTGAGGCAAAATAGGAGAGATGCAAGCGACAACCGGCGCTTTGGCCTGACGGATGCTATTCGTCCCCTTCAGATCGACTCCGGAAATTGAACCCATGAGGCGTAAGTGAAGAATCTTTTGACTGGCTTTGTTTGTACCTGCCTGCTGGTGGTAGCCGGCAACCTGCCGGGGCGCGCGCAGGAGAAAAAGCCCGACCCGCAGTCCGTCGACCAGACTGCACCCGCATCCACCCCGGCACCGGGCGCGGATGCCACCACCGATACGCCGCCGGCGTCCGCGGCTCCGGCGGACGATACCGCAACGAACCAGCAACCTCCACAGCAAGGGGCTCCGCAAACCGCGCCCGCCGGACAGACTCCCCCGGCTCCCCAGACGGGGCAGACCCCCGTTCCGCCACCGGCGGAGGAACAGCCCACGCAACATAGCCTGATTGCGCAACCGCCTCCGCCACCGCTGAAAGTGCCGGACGTCCGGCGGCCTGGCGAATCGGGCTTCTGGATTGACGTGGAAGGCTGGCTTCCCAGGCAGCACCCGTACCAGAATGGCGGGACCAAGTGGCCGGTCACCGTTGACGGCGGCAGCTTGTTCACCACCCTGCAGGGCAAGCCCAAAGAAGCGGTCACGCTGGAGGTGGGCGCGGCTGTCGGGTTGCACAATACCTTGAAATTCATCGCTACCGATTTTCGCGCTTCGGGAGACTACACCACGCCCATCGAGGTGACAGCCTGGAACCAAACCTACAGCGGCGGCACTTATGTGTCCACCACCTATCACGTAGAGTCCTTCAAGCTGTCTTACGAATATCTAACCTGGCCGTATCCCGTAGGCAGCCGCAAGATCCGCCTGAAGACGTTGTGGCAGCTGCAGTTTACGCAGGTGTCCACGGTGTTCGATTCGCCGCTCGACTACTTCGACTCGAACGGCAATCCCATTCTGGATTCCACCGGCCAACTCGTCAATCTCTCGGGGTCCGGGACCAAACACATCATTTCACCCGAGTTCGGCCTGGGATTTTCCTACTATCCTTCGCGCCATGTCCGCATTGAGATCGAAGGTTCGGGGTTTGGATTTCCCCACCATTACTACGTCTGGGACGGCGACGCTTCGGTGAATTATCGTGTGATGAGGCACTTCGAGATTCGCGCCGGCGCCCGCGGATACGGATTCAAGACGTCCACCGATTCCGACTACTACATCAAGGGGAACTACTTGTCGGCCTTCGTCGGGGTGCGTTGGTATTCCCTCTCGGAGTGACGCGCGGCCCGTCACCCGGCCCTCCCAAGGCGCGCAGTTCCTCGCCGGTGAGGTGGCGCCATTTGCCGATGGGCAGTTCCCCGATGCGGATGGGCCCGATGGCCGTACGCACCAGTTTCGATACTTTGCTATCCACGGCTTCGATCATGCGCCGCACCTGCCGGTTGCGGCCTTCGGTGATGGTGATCTCGAGGTGCGTATGTTTCGGGCCGTCGCGCAGGCGTTGCACTTTCGCCGGCCGGGTGGGGCCGTCGTTCAGTTCCACACCGCGGCGTAGTCTCTCCAGCTGATCGTCGCTCAGCAGCGTGGCCGCCTTCACCTGGTAGGTTTTCGGCACCTTGTGGTCGGGATTGGTGATGCGCTCGGCGAAGGCCGTATCGTTGGTGAGCAACAGCAGCCCGCTGGTGTCGAGGTCGAGGCGTCCCACCGGAGAGAGCCAGGTGCCGGCATCGGCCGCCAGATCGTAGATGGTGGGCCGTCCCTCTGGGTCGCGCCAGGTGGTCAGATAGCCTTTCGGCTTATATAGCAGGATGTAGGCGGCCTCGGCGGCGCGCAGCGGCTTGCCGTCCAGGGTGATGCGATCTTTTTCCAGATCCACCCAGTGATCCGGGTTCTCGACAACTTTTCCGTTGACGCGAACGCGGCCGGCACCAATCCAACCGCGGGCGTCGGTGCGCGAGCCCAACCCGGTCTTGGAAAAGACTCGCTCCAGAGTTTTCAGCGGGCGCATGGGAGTAAGAATGATACAGTCAGAATGATACGGAAGGATACTGAAGTGAGAAGCCTGCGGGGCGCCGGTTTTCTTCATCATCCTTCATCATCCTTCTTTATCCTTCAGTACCATTCTTCCTCAATGCTACAGTGAGACCATCGGAGCCGCAATTTTAATCCGCGCAGCACGGCAACTGGTGACTCTGCGCGGGCCGCAAGGTCCCCGGCGTTTTGCGGCCATGGGAGATCTCGGCATCGTTCCCGATGGCGCCCTGCTGCTGCGCGACGGGTTGATCGATGAAGTCGGCCCCACGCGGCGGGTGGAGAATCTGGAGAAGGCGCGCGGCGCCCAAGTGATCGATGCCACGGGCAAGGTAGTGATGCCCGGTTTTGTCGACGGCCACACCCACCTGATGTTTCCGCTGCCGCCGCCCGGTGAGCTGCAGCCCGACGCGGAGATCGACATCGCCCGCGCGGCGCGCTCCATCGAGTCTTTCACCGCCCAGCGGCTGGCCGGCCGCGGACGGGCGTGGCTGCGGACCATGGCGCGTCACGGCACCACCACCGTCGAAGCCAAAACGGGATGCGGACCCAACGACAGCGCCGAGCTCAAAGTGCTTCGCGTACTCAACGTGCTGAATAAGGGCGCGCTGGACATCGTGCCGACGTTTCTCTTCCGCCCTGGCACCGCGGAAGACGCCGAGCGGATCTTCCGCGACCTGATGTTTGTCATCCGCCGGCGCCGCCTGGCGCGCTTTGCTGACCTGCAATGGGACACCGACGCGGCGCGCCGTCCGCTGCTGGTCCGCTACCTCGAAGCGGCCCTCAGCCTGGGCTTCGCGTGCAAAATCCACGCCGACCGGCAGAGCTGCGCGGGCGCGGTCTCGCTGGCCGTGGAGTATGGCGCCGCCAGCATCGACCACCTGGAATACGCCACGCTCGATCAGGCGCGCGCGCTGGCCGCCGCCGGCGCGGTCGCGACGCTGCTGCCCTTCGCGTCTCTGCGCCATGGCCATCACGCTCCGGCGCGGATGTTGATTGATGCCGGCGTGGCGGTCGCGCTGGGAACCAATTTCAACCCGGGGTTCTCGCCGCCGCTCAACATGCAGACCGCCGTCTCGCTGGCCTGCATGCAACTGGGCATGAGCCCCGCGGAAGCGATTACCGCGGCGACCATCAACGCCGCCCACGCCTTGCGGATCGCCGGCCGCGTGGGCTCGCTCGAAAGCGACAAGCTGGCGGACGTCCTGATTTTGAATACCGCGGATTACCGCGATCTGGCGTATCAGTTGGGGACGAATTTGGTGGCGACGACGATTAAGAACGGGAGGGAGATGGACAGGGCTGCGCCCTGATGTCCCTGCGGGACATGGAAGTCAGGAGTCAGGAGTCAGAAGTCAGAATGAAAACCTGGCACGCGCGAAAGCCGGTCGCGCCTGCCCACCCGCGGGCGCGGCCCTCAGCTCAATGCCTAATGCCTGGCTGCGCCCTCGTGTCGCTGCGGGGCATGGAAGTCAGGAGTCTCAAAGAACCGCTTGCTTGCGCGCGCGGCTCGGAATGCCGCTCTGTGTTTGCCAGAGCCTACTAAGCCGCGACCGCGAGGGAGCGGTCGATCAGCCGAATGTTGCAACTCCCTCAGGAGTCAGAAGTCGGATCCCCGCCTGCCTCACGGGTGCGGCTCTCAGCTCAGTGCCTTATGCAGACCGAGTCTTATTCTGACTTCTGACTCCTGACTTCTGTCTTCCATCTCGCGAAGCGAGATCGCGGGCGACGCCCGCGCTAGAAATGGAATCTCACCGCCGCCTGCACTTCCCGCGGGCTTCCCGTCTGCAGGGCCGGCGCGAGGCCGCTGCCGGGGCTGCCGGTTCCCAGTTCCATGTTCAGCAGCGAGGTGGCACGCCCGAAAAGCGGGCTGTCGAGGAACTTCACCGGGTCGCCAAAATTCGGATGATTGAGGGCGTTGAAGGCGTCCAACCGAAACTGAATGCCGAACCGCTCCTTGACGTGGAATTCCCGTTTCAGCGCCAGATCCAGTTGCCACATGCCGAATCCAGTGGGCACGTTGCGGCCGAGCGAGCCCTGCCTGCCGACCGCTCCCAGGGGCGCGGGAACCGCTGCGACGGCTGCCGGATTGAGCGTCTTGCCACCCGGCGCGGAGCTGTCGGCGATCAACAGGGGCTGTCCGTAAACCCAATCCGGTCGAAAAGCGTTCGCCAGCCCCAGGCCGGTAACATCCGCTGAGTCCAACACGGTAATCGGAAAACCGGTGCGCGCGTGCAGAATGGTCTCGATGCCCCAGCCGCTGAGCAGGCGGCTGATAGTGGTGTGCGAGGTGCGCACAGGCAGTGCGTAGCTCAGCGCCGTGGTGAGCGCTTGCCGCACATCGAAGTCGGAAGACGCGTGGTCGCCCGCCGCCGAAACTCCTTCACCCGTCCAGAGCAGGAAGGCATCGCTCGAATCGTTGTCGAGCGAATGAGACCACGCGTAGGACGCCGTGGCGTCCAGGCCCGCGGATACGTGCCGCCGGTATTGGAACTGCATCGCGTCGTAGTCGGAACCGGCGAGATTCGTAGTCACCACGGTGTAGCTATTTATGTTGGCGGTATCGCTCATTTCGGTGCGCAGCAGGTGGTTGGCGCTGGACCCGACATAGCCCAGCGAGAGCACATCGTGGGGGCCCAAGGCACGTTCCAGCGATACGTTCCACTGGATTACCTGGGGCAACTGGAGATTGGGATCATAGCCGTATGTAATGTTTCCCGCGAATCCTGTGTTGCTCCCGAGGGTCTTGAGATCGGCTCCGTTGAGCGGACCCTGGTTGATGATGTCGGTCGCGATGCTCACGCTGGAATCGTAGTACAGGCCCGCACCGGCGCGCAGAACCGTGCGGCCATCGCGATCAAGCTTATATGCCAGCCCCAAACGAGGCGCGAAGTTGCCGTATGTGAGGGGCCACAATCCCTCCTTCGGTTGCAGGGTCAAGACTCCGGTCGAGTAATCCAGGAAATTTTGCGCAGTGGAGAGAGGCGGAGGCGGGCTGAACTCCCAACGCAGGCCGGCGGCGACCGTCAAACGGCTGGACACCTGCCAGGTGTCCTGCGCCCACAGCGACAGCTCGTGTACCGCCACCGATTCGTCCGTGGCGGCCACGAATGCCAGCCACCAGTTAATCGGATTGTTGAGTTGCAGCACACTGCTGACGGTGAGCCCGTAAGAATCGGCGGCGTCGCGCCGGATGGATAACATGCGGCGATAATCCACGCCGAATTTGAGCGCGTGGTGGCTCCGTTCGAGCGTGGCCGTCTGCACCGTTTGAAACTGGCGCTGGCGGCGTTCGCCTTCATTGCCCGTTACCACCTGCCCCACGCCGTTGATGGTGAACCGCAGCAGGAAATTGCAGGAAAGCGCATTGTCTTTAAGGATCGCGGAGAGCAGGGGCTGCAGGGTGCAGCTCGGGGTATCCGAAGACGTACTTTCCGTCCACACCGAATTGGCGGTGGATTGCGATTCGTTGGCCCGAAAGTCCAATACGCTGCGGGCGCTGAGGCGCGCATTAAGCCCCACGGTCAGGCTTTGCGAGCGCAGATCGAGATGGTTCACCTCCGGAGTTCCGAATTGGTTGGCGGAGGGGGAATCGCTATACCGGCCGAAGAGGGTGATGCGCGGCGTGAGCGCCTGGTCGATGCGCGCGCTGCCCGAAGTCAGGCTGGCGGGGCGGTCGATTTGGCCCAGCCAGTCGGCATACCCGCTGGTGCCCAGCAGCGGGCCGTTCGGCAGCGGGAAGAGGTTCACCAGGGGCAGGACGGTGGGGAGCAGGACTCCGCGCACGGGCACCGACGGCACCGCCTGCTCCCACACGTAGGGTTCGTTGAGCGCGATGTGCTCGAAGGAGAGGAAGAAGAAGGTGTGCTGCCGCTTGACCGGTCCGCCGAGCGACTGCGCCACATCCTCATAGCGCAGGGCGGCGCGCGGGTCGCCCTGGCGGTTGGCGAACCAATCGTTGGCGGCGAGTATTGAGTTGCGCCAGCGCAGCGAAGTGGCGCCGTGAAAATCGTCCGAGCCGGCGCGGCTGTTGACGGCGATGCTGGCCCCGGGCATACGGCCGAACTCGGCCACGGTGGTGGAAGTTTGCAGACGAAATTCCTGCATGGCCTCGGTGGAAATGACCGAGTCCAGGCTGCCGAAAGCGCTGAGCGCGGGCAGCGAGCCGCCGGTGGATTGGGCCGGCAGGCCGCCGGCGCTGACGCCCACGTTGGCGCTCACGCCGTCGACGGTGAAGTAATTG